>NZ_CFKZQR010000002.1:0-117473 GCF_985070215.1 Mobiluncus sp.
CGTTTCCGGGGCTCGTCCGGTATCCGGGAGTGAACCCGGTATCCCCGCCGAGTCCGTGCTATCGCCCTCCCAACCAAAACCGCACCCGGCGCCTGCACAGACTCCCGCTAGTGAGAATCTGGAATGGAAACCTGTGGAATCCGCGGCTCCGGATGTCCCGGCAAACTCCGTCGGCACAACTAACCCGCAGGAATCCGAACTATTAGCAAAGCATGAACAAAAACCTCTGTTGGAAGTGGTCGGGGGACAGACTTACCTGCTGGTGGGAGAGCGTACCGTGGTGGGACGGGGACGCAACGTGGACATCGCTTTGAGCGATTCCGGAGTGTCCCATCAGCATTTTGAAATTGTCCAGGTCGGCACCAACTACGTGCTGCGCGATTTGGGTTCTACGAACGGAACTTTTGTAGAGGGAAACCGCGTCAACGAAGCTACTCTCTTAGATCGCAACGTGGTGACGGCAGGCCGTATCAAGATGATTTTCTGGCGTCAAGCCGCTCCACCCCGAGAATCGTGAGGCGAGGGGCGAACTGTTGAACGAACTGAGTTTTTCCTTACTGCGCCTGGGATACCTGGTGTTGCTGTGGCTCCTGGTGGGAGGGTCCATCCTGGTTTTGAGCCGCGACATCTACGGTACGGTTGTCACCCGGCGTGACCAGGCCAAATCCTCGAAGCCCTCAAAAGGCCGTAAACAGAGGAAACGTGACGCTGCGGTGTCCACGCTTTTGGTTACCGAGGGACCTTTGACGGGGTCTTCTCTGCAGCTCACCGATAGGCCGGTCATAGTGGGCCGCGCTCCGACCTCAACTTTGGTGCTGGATGACGACTACGCTTCGGCTCAACACGCTCGGATTTTTCCGCGAGACGGCCAGTGGTTCGTGGAGGATTTGGGTTCAACGAACGGGACTGTTGTGGGAGGAGTCCGGATTACTTCCCCGACTCCGCTCAGCGCACACACCCCGGTTCGCTTCGGACAAACCATAGTGGAGCTGCGCTGATGTCTATCCAACTGCGTTATGCGGCTCGTTCCCATGTCGGCTTGGTTCGCAAAAACAACCAGGATTCCGGCTATGCGGGGCCGCATCTGTTGGTGCTGGCTGACGGAATGGGCGGTCCCGCCGGGGGCGACATTGCTTCCTCGGTGGCGGTGGCGCATTTGGCGCCGCTGGACGCAGATTCCCACGCTGCTGACGACTTGTTGAACTTGCTGCGTGACGCCATTGGGGAGGCTCACCGAGATCTGGTGGAACTGTCGGGCAGTCACGAGGAGCTGCAGGGCCTGGGTACCACTTGTGTGGCGATTTTACGTTCAGGGAACAAGATGGCGATGGTTCACGTGGGTGACTCACGAGCCTACCTGTTGCGGGACGGTGAGTTGACCCAGGTGACGAAAGACCATTCTTTTGTGCAGTACCTGGTGGAATCTGGGGAGTTGACCCCGGAGGAGGCGGCGCACCACCCGAAACGTTCCGTGTTGCTGCGGGTGTTGGGGGATTCTGAAGGGGATGTAACTTTGGACGAGTCCGTGCGTGCGGCTGTGGTGGGGGATCGCTGGTTGTTGTGTTCGGATGGGTTGAGCGGAGTGGTTTCCGCTGAGACTATCGCCACCGTTCTGGCCGAGGGCGAGACGCCGGAAAGCTGCTGTGAAGAATTGGTCGGTTTAGCGCTGAAGAGCGGTGCCCCTGACAACGTGACCTGCGTGATTGCTGACGTGGTGGATTCCGATGAGGAACTGACCGCTACCGCTCCCCAGATTGTGGGAGCCGCTTCCATTCGGCCTGCTGGAGCCAGTATCAGCGAAGCGACACCCGCTGAGAAAGCCGCAATGCTGCGCCGCGGGAAACCTTTGGAGCAGGACGAATTTGCCATGCGCACCCCGAAAGATCCCCGCAAGTTGTCTCGGCGGGGTTGGTTCATCGGCATCTTTTTGACGCTGCTGGTTCTGGCGGCCTTGGGTCTCGGAGCGTGGTTTTCCTATGGCTGGACCCAAAAGCAGTACTTCTTGGGCGTGAATCAGGGCGAAGTGACCCTGTTTAGGGGGATTGATCAGTCCATTGGCTCGTGGGATTTGTATCACCCTGTCGAAGGTATGGGGGTGCGCAATTCCGATTTGGCGCCCGTCATCCAGCAGCGCCTGGAAAAGAGCATTTCCCTACGTAATCGTGAGGAAGCTCAGGAGTTGATTGCATCGTGGCGGGACACCGGAATGGTGAAGGAAGCGAACAAACCCGCACCAGCCCTTGTGACCCCGAGCCCAACCACACCTGAGACAACTGCGTCAACCGAAGAATCCTCAAATACCGCGGGAGGTAACCAGTAATGGCTACCATCGTGCAGTATCCTGCCAGATCTGGGCGTCGCTCCGAACTGTTCTTGCTCATTCTGGCAATCTTGGTCGGGGTCGGAGCCTACCTTTCCATCATGGTTTCCCACCCGGAGGCTCCCCAGGTTTGGTACTGGTATTGCGCCGCAATCGCCGTGGGGGGAATCGCGCTACACGTGGCGATGCGGTTTTTGGCTCCCTATGCCGATCCGGTCATTATGCCGGTGGCTTTGGCGTTAAACGGGATTGGTTTGGCGATGATTTCCCGCCTGGACCTGTACTATCAGCAACGCGCCGATACCACCGGTTCTACTGCGGTGCGTAACGCTATGTTGACCCAGGTCAACAACGAACGCCAAGTCATTTTCATGGTCGGTTCTATCGCGGTGGTAATCCTGACCCTACTGCTGTTTCGGGATCATCGCAGCCTGCGAAAGTTTGCCTGGCCCTCCCTGGTCGTGGCCATTTTACTGATGCTTTCCACCAAGATTCCAGGACTGGGACAAACCGTCAACGGTGCCGATATTTCTTTGCGGATTTTGGGATTCACGATTCAACCCAATGAATTTGCCAAGATTTTGCTGGCGATTTTCTTTGCCGGCTATCTGGAATACCGCCGGGATTCCCTGGCCATTGCCGGGAAAAAGCTCGGTTTCATTCAACTGCCCCGATGGCGCGACCTGTTGCCGATTCTGGTCGTGTGGGCAGCGGTGATGGGTCTGTTGGTACTGCAAAAGGACCTGGGGGTGGCGCTACTGCTGTTCGCTATCTTTGTCGCCGTACTCTATGTCGCTACCGACCGCCCCTCCTGGATTATTTTCGGCGGGGTGTTGATGATACCGATGGCTGTCGTGGCCTATCTGTCCTTTTCCCATGTGCAAGACCGGGTGACGAACTGGCTGCACGCTTTGGATCTGGAGGTCGCGAACCCGGACCGGGTCGGCGGTTCTTGGCAACTGGTCAATGCCCTGTTCGGGATGGCCTACGGCGGTTTGACCGGAACCGGATGGGGGTTAGGCAGGCCGGGTCAAACCCCTCTGGCAAACTCGGATTTCATTGTGTCCTCCGTCGCTGAGGAAATCGGTTTGACCGGCATGTTGGCCGTGATGCTGCTGTACTTGATCCTGGTACTGCGCGGATTGCGAGCCGCGATGGGGGTGCGTGACGGTTTCGGGAAACTACTGGCCACCGCTTTGGCTTTCGGCATCGGGGCGCAGCTGTTTATCGTGGCAGGAGGCGTGACCCGCCTAATTCCCTCCACCGGTTTGACCGCCCCGTTCCTGGCCGCGGGAGGTGTTTCTTCTGTCGCCAACTGGTTAGCGGTAGCGATTCTGCTGCGGATTTCCGATTCGGCACGTCGACCAGTGACTTCTAATGAAACCGGTGGTTTTAGGTTGACGTCCGGCGGTGCCGGCGACTCGGGAGATTCTGCGGGGGCAGCCGGAGGAGCTCTCGATTACGCCGCCACCGAAAGAGTGGTGATGCCTCAATGAACGCTCAGATTCGCCGTTTAGCGGTTGCCCTGATTGTCATGATTGTGGCATTAATGGGGGCGTTAACGTATCAGCAGTTCTTTTTCGCCCCGACACTGAACGCACACCCCCTGAACCGGCGCGTCACCGATGCCTACTGGAACCAAGAGCGTGGCAAAATCGTGACCGGGGACGGTGCCCTGGTACTGGCTCAGTCGCTGCCCGTGGGAAACGGGCCGGAAGTCACCTACGCCCGGAATTATCCCCAGGGCGCGAAATACGCCCATATTACGGGATACTTCCCGGCGGCGATTCGCGGCCAGATGACAGATTTGGAAAAGGCCGCTGAACCGATTTTGTCTGGCAAGGCGGATTCCCAATGGATGCAGCGCCTCCAAGACCTGTTTACCGGCGCCCAGCCGCAGGCTGGAAACGTGTCACTAACCATCAACCCGGCAGTCCAGGATGCGATGACCGCGGCGTTGTCTGGGAAAACCGGCGCGGCCGTGGCGCTGAACCCGAAAACGGGAGAAATCCTGGGAATGGCGTCCTCTCCCGCTTTTGACCCCAACGCCTTGAGCGGCCCGGACGGCAACGCCCTGCAAAATACCTACAACGCTTTGGTCGCCGACCCGCAAAAACCCCTTCTGAACAGGGCAATCAGTGAACTGTATCCCCCCGGTTCGACGTTTAAGATTGTGACCACCGCGGCTCTGCTGTCTCACGGGACAGTTGCCGCGGATACGATTGTGGATGCGCCCGATACGCTGGATTTGCCGGGCACCGATGTGAAACTCAGCAACTTTGCCGGGGAATCTTGCGGAAACGGCCAGGTGCCGTTGCATCAAGCCTTCGCCCTGTCCTGTAACACCCCGTTTGCGGCATTGGGAATGCAGTTGGGCGGCGAGCCTCTGCAGGCCCAGGCCAAAGCCTTTGGTTTCGGCACCGTCCCGAACGTGCCGCTGACCGGGGTGGCTTCCGAATTCCCTCCCCCGGAAGCGCCGTCTTTCCTGGCGAACGCCGCGATTGGGCAGCAGTCCGTGCGGGTGACGCCCCTGCAGATGGCGATGGTGGCCAGCGCTATCGCTAATGACGGAAAAACCATGACTCCCTACCTGATTAATCAGGAACTGTCCTCCGATTTCCAGGTCCTCAAACAGTATGCTCCCCAGGAGTTGAGCCAGGCAGTGTCGCCGGAAATTGCCGCCAGTATCCGCCAGATGATGGTGGAAGTTGTCCAGTCCGGAACCGGCAAGGCTGCCGGCATTCCCGGCTTGAACGTGGCAGGGAAAACCGGAACTGCCGAAACGGGGGTGGGGCACGGCCTTGACCATTGGTTTGTAGGGTTTGCCCCGGCGGAAAACCCACGTATTGCCGTGGCAATCGTGGTGGAGGATCCGCAGGGTATACGCGGCACCGGCGGAACCGTGGCTGCCCCATTGGCACGCAGCATTTTGCAGGCAGGAGTGAGCCAATGATTGGGGCAAATACGGTACTGAACGACCGCTATCGCCTGGTGTCCATCCTGGCGACCGGAGGAATGGGCGTGATTTGGCGCGGTTGGGACAAACGCAGCCAAAATGTCGTCGCGGTGAAAGTGCTGAAAGAAGAACTCATCGGTCAGGCGACTTTCCTGGCCCGTTTGCGTGCAGAAGCCACCAACGCTGCCCGCCTGCATCATCCCAACCTCGCCGCCGTTTTTGACTGGGGCGAAACAGATGGTCAAGGCTGGATCGTGATGGAGCTGGTGGAGGGACGTCCCCTGTCGGACATTCTGGCGGGAGGCCAGATTTTGACTTGGGAACAGCTCGCTCCCATCCTCATCCAAATCGCTCACGGCCTGCAGGCTTCCCACGAAGGACACGTCATTCACCGTGATGTGAAGCCTTCAAATATTCTGGTTTCCGACAAGGGCGTGGCGAAGCTGACGGACTTCGGGATTTCGTTGGCTCCGCGCGCCGAAGCCCTGACCGCGGCCGGGATGGTGATGGGTACCGCCCAGTACCTGCCGCCCGAACAGGCGATGGGTGAAACCGCGACCGCCTTGGGCGATATTTATGCGCTGGGGGTCATCGCCTATGAAGCCTTGGCTGGAAAACGTCCGTTTACGGGGCCTACCCAGGTCGACATCGCGATGTCGCACGTGAAAGACCCGGTTCCGCCCCTTCCTGAAACCGTAAATTCCCAAGTGGCAGCGTTGATATACCAGATGTTGGAAAAAGACCCGCGGCTGCGCCCACAATCGGCGAAACAGCTCGCTGAAGCAGTTCAGGCGCTGTGGCACGGCACGGTGCCGCTGTCGTTTACTCCGCGCATGAGTTTTTCACGCAATCTGGCCGACGCTCCCCCGACCGCCCAGATGCCCGTGGCTCAGGTCGACAAAAAGCCGGAAGATACTTCACCGCAGTCCCCCGCCGTAAACACGCCTGCCGTATCGGCCTTTCCGACCGAAACTGCGGCATCCGCGCCCCCGGCCAAACCTGCGGCTTCCCCGTCCCCGGACACCCCCGCACAATCATCTGCTGCGCCGGTAAGCCCGGTACCGCTGTCCCCTCACGCGGCCCCGGCCAAACCTGACGGGACTGCCTCCGCGGCCGGGCTGCATCAGGCCGGCTCGACACCGCCCACCTCCGCGAACCCGGAGACGTCCGCCCCACCCTTGCGACCCGATTTTCATCGAGTAAAACCGGCCCAACCAGCCGCTATACCGGTGGGTTCCCAGGCGATTCCACCGCAGCGTCATGAGGAAATGATGCGCTACCTGGAAGCCAAACCGCTGCCCCAGCCGGAAACGGGTTCGAAACGAAAACTTGTTATTGCATTAGTCATCACCGCCGTGGTGTTGATAGCGTTGATTTTTGGGCTGGCAACCACCCTGCGCACCGGGGCCTCAACCGGTAACCTTGAATCGGGCTTGACCGTAACGACGGTTGCAGCCCCAGCCAGCTCGCCAGTAGAGGAGGAAAACCTTGAGTCAGTCTGACCGGATTATCGGCGGGCGCTACGAAATTAGCCAGCTCATCGGACGTGGCGGTATGGCTGAAGTCCATATCGGTACTGACACGCGCCTGAACCGGATTGTAGCGATTAAAATTTTGCGCCAGGACTTGGCCCGCGACCCTGTTTTTCAGGCACGTTTTCGCCGCGAAGCCCAATCAGCCGCCAACTTGAACCATCCCTCTATCGTGGCTGTTTACGACACGGGTGAAGAAACCATCACCGCCTCGGATGGTGCGGAAATCAAGGTGCCTTACATCGTCATGGAGTACGTGGAAGGCCACACGGTGCGGGAGTTGTTGACGGACGGCAATCCGGTTCCGCTGGAAGAAGCGGTCGAAATCGTTTCCGGTGTCCTGGACGCGTTGGAGTATGCCCATCATCAAAACTTGGTGCACCGCGACATTAAGCCAGGCAATGTGATGATTACCACGACCGGGAAAATCAAGGTGATGGACTTTGGGATTGCCCGCGCCCTGTCCGATTCCCAAGCCACCATGACACAAACCGATGCGGTGGTGGGTACCGCCCAGTATCTTTCTCCCGAACAGGCTCGCGGCGAACAGGTTGATGCCCGTTCTGACCTGTATTCCGCAGGGTGTTTGCTGTTTGAGCTGCTGACCGGCCAGCCCCCGTTTAAGGGTGATTCGGCTGTGGCGGTCGCGTTCCAGCATGTTTCGCAGCTGCCGCCTCTGCCTTCCTCGATTGCGCCGGACATTCCGGAATCTTTGGACCGCGTGGTGATGAAAGCCTTGGCGAAAGACCGTGAAGAACGCTATCCCGATGCCGCTCATATGCGTGCCGACCTGCAGGCTTCCCTGCGTGGAGGAAGCGTGGCGGCTCCCGCCACCTCAACCTGGACGGCCCCTCTAGCCGGTGATGCCACCGGCGCCGCAACCACGGTACTCCCGCCGGTGAACCAGGGGTACGCCGCTAACAGCGCAGCCCCCCGGTTTAATGCAGTGGATTCCGTAGGGCACAACCAGCTCACCCAGACTTTGGACACCACGGATTCGACCCAGGATCATCGCGGTAAACCCAACAAGAAGCCGCTGATTATTGTCGTTATACTGTTGGCGGTATTGGCGGCTTTGGGCCTCGGATTTTGGCTGGTTTTCAGCGGAGACAAGCCTACCGATGAGATGGTCGAGATTCCTTCTCTGGACGGCATGAACCAGGAGGAAGCCTCCACCGCGATTACCGATGCAGGACTCGTGTTCCGCCTGGGTCGCGGGGTCAGTTCCGAGGATATTCCGGAAGGTATTTTTGTTAAATCCGATCCGGCGGTGGGGACGAAGGTCGCCAAAGGTTCCAAGGTGTTCGTCTCGCTTTCTACCGGTCCGGGCGATGCCAGTGTGCCCTCGCTGGCCGGGCTGACCCAGGAACAGGCTCGGAAGGCTTTAGAGGCGGAAGGCTTAGAGGTTGGCAGCATTACGACCGCTGATTCAGGCACGATAGACAAAGACAAAGTCATTAAATCCAACCCCGCCGAGGGCGAAGCGGTTAAGAAAGGCGACTCGGTCGACCTGGAGGTGGCCTCCGGTAACTTCCGGATTCCCCAAGACTTGGTGGGAGGCACCAAGGAGGCTCTACAACAGTTCGTGGATGCGAACCGGGTGCGCTTGACGATTACCGAAAAGGAAGATTCCTCGGTCGAACCGGGTACCGTGTTGTCTTTGGACAAGGCGGGGCAGTTGGTCGGGCTGGATACGTCCATGACCGCAGTGGTGGCGATTGCTCCGAAGGAACCTACGCCACCGGATACTTCGACTGACTCTCCGAGCTCGCCTACAGAGACTTCCTCGCACTCCCCTGAAGCGCCCTCTGTCTAGTGTGGGATAGGGATTGATTCTCTGGGGCGATACCAGGGTATATCGATTGCCGAGTTGCGGTTATTCCGTGGGTTCACCAACCCAGGTCGTTTGGCCTTTTCCGGTCGCGGGGTCCAAGACGTTGCGGCAATAGAACTTATTGCCGTTGGCATCAACGGTCATCTGGCCGACCTCGCAGGTCGCACTGCCTTGTTGCTCCCGCTGTTCCTGCTCCATTTGCTGTTGCTGACGGAGAAGTTGCTCCTCGGATTCTTTCCGAGCCTTTTCTAAGCGTTTGTCATCGATAGCTTTCGTGACCGCGGTGATGTCCTCCTCCAGACGGTCCACAGAGGCACGCATCGATTCGTTGAGACCATCGACTTTATCGTCTGACACGGTTGACAGGGAGTTGACCTGGTTCAAAAGGCGTTTCGCGTCCTCAATTTGGGCAGCTAGAGCCGCTCTGGGCTCGGTATTGGCTTCTGCGGCCGCAGCGGTTTGTGCAAGCTTTTCCGCTTGGGCAATCTTATCTTCCAAGGCTTTCTTGGCTACCGACAGACCGTTGAGATTTTCAGCTTCCTGAATGTGTTGCAGCGCCACCTCCAACTCGGTTTGCTGCTTTTTCAACGCTTCAGCCTGAGCCATCATGGTGGAGGTTTTTTTGGCGACATCCTTACCGGTACATTCCAGGGGTTTCACTTCTTTGCTGGCCTGCTGCGCTTTGGCCTGAATGTCATCGAGCATGGCGGGGTCTGCAACTTGAGTGGAATCAGTCGTGGCCAAAGTAGTTTCCGCGTCGGACACTACCTGCTGTAGCGAAGTGTACTGTTTGGTTAAATCCTGGCTGGCTTTCGCGCAAGCCGAACGCGCCCCCTGGGAATCGCTGCCCAGCACCCACATCACGACCAGGCCGATAACGAGAGCCGCCAACATGACAGCAGCCACGATGATAGCGATGGTCCAGCGGCGGCGCGCTTTGGCGATTTGTTCCACGGTCTGCTTCTGAGGATTAGGGCGTGCCCGGTTGGGGGTACGGCCCTGCTGCGCAACGGGTTTTTGCGTATTTCCCACCATCACTCACCTCTCACCGCCAAAACTCACTGCCCCTAGTCTAACCCTGGAAGCGTCTGGAATAATATCCCAGCCCCACAACCGGAAGCTAACGTCAATATTTATCCCGGTTATCAGGCTGGTACACCCGGCACACACCCGCACAGCAAGGCATCGCCAGGATTCCTGGGGTGGTTTTATCACCCGCGTGTTCAGGATTCAGACCTTTGCATGGACAAACCTGAAGGTTACCTTGGAAAATGCTAGGAATATGGATATAATGGGAGGTAATGTCCTATTTTGATGTTGAAACCGGTGCGCTCATGGAAGATTTAACCCAGGAACAACTTGAAGCTATCAACCCGGATACCCCGCTGAATCGTTTGCAGACCATTGCACAAGACGCTCCGGAGTTGCGCCCCTTACTAGCTTTGAACCCCTCGACCTATCCCGACCTTTTGGATTGGCTAGCAGAACTGCAGGATACGCAGGTCAATGACGCTCTCGCGAAACGTGCTGAACTGGCGCAACGAGGTGAACTGGAACACTACGCGATGGCTTATCTGTCCCCAGACTCACCCGTCTCAGAACCTCAGGTGTCTCAGCCGAGCGAACCCCCACTTGACCCCCAGCCCGAAACTTCCCAACCGGACGACTTGCCTGTACCCGAGGAACCTCAGCCCTCCCCTCTGCCAGAATCACCCGTTTTTGAGGAACCGGAATCTGAGCCTATCGAGTTAGAGCTCTATGAGGATGATTACTCGTCCGCTGCCGTAGCCGCGGCCAAAATGGCGGCGGTGAACCGGGAAAACCAGGCCTCAGGACCGGACTTTACTCCCGATTTCGCCACTCCTGCAGGTCCCGAATTTGCGACGACCGGAAGGCTCGGCTCCCGGTTTTCCCGCTCCAGAGCAACAACAAAGAGTCGGTACAACCGGTTTGGGCTGTGGATGATTTTTGGGTTATTGATTTGGCTGGTCGTGATTGTGCTGGTTGTCTGGGGACTGGCCAACCAAGCTGATAAACCGGTTCCGGTGAATGCTAACGCAGCGGAACCCACCCCGAGTGTGAGTGCCACTCCCCAAGAGTTAGTACAAAACGGCTTGCCGGAAGGGTACACCGGCCCCACCAAGACTATTGAAGTGCCCGGAGCCAACCCTGGCGAAACGATAAAGCGGGTTGTTCCTGATGAGAGCGCCAGTGCTAGCGCCTCGCCGACACCTACGCCCACGAATCCGCTGGCTGCCCCGGCTAATGCCAAGAAGCTCAACAGTTTTACTACTGCTGACGGCAATGTTCGCTGCATCTTCAGCGGGTCACAAGTACAGTGTTTCGCTAACTCTACGGATCCTTACTACTGTTCCGCACAAGCCCCGAATACGGGATACAGTGATGTACTTTACGCCTCGCACAGCCGCCGCCACGAGTATGCGTGTATCGAACCCATCGACACGGCCACGGAAGGAACTTTGGGTGCTAACGAAACGGTTTCTAACGGTATTTTCGCCTGTCAGGCCAGTAAGTCCGGAAACCGCGTGGTGTGCTGGAACACCACCGCGGGCGATGGCATCGTGGTGGGTAGCGATATGGCGGCACGCTTCGGAAAAGGCCAATACGTCCCTCCGCAGTGGGATAAGTAAGCTGCGTCTGGCTAATTGTGTCCCGACGTTTCGTCTGGCGGTAGATATACGTCACCCCCGGCGAAACCGGGGGAAAGTGCGAGTTTTTATAGGGGCTATTGTACTGCCCCGTGCCCAGCTGCGACCTGGGCCATATCTAAGTTCCGAACCTGATGGAGCAGTTCGTCCAGCTGAGTGCCTTGCAGCAGGCCGGCCTCACGGAACACCAGGATTGACTGCCGGAAAATCATGAGTGTCGGGATGGAAACAATACCCGCCGCGTTCACCAACGGTTTTTGTTCCTCGGTGTTGACGGTGCCAAAGTAAACGTCCTGGTTACGCAGGGAAGCCTGTTCAAAAACCGGGGTAAAAAGGCGGCACGGGCTGCACCATGGAGCCCAGAATTCGAGCACCACAATATCGTTCTCACTCATAGCCTGAGCCATGTTATCTTGAGTGACAATATTCACTGCCATGAGTCGGTGCTCCTTTCTGGAATGAGTTTAGCACAGAGAAACATGACAACACGGTAAATTAGTTACATTTATTTAACATTTTAAAGTTCCGCTGCTACCAGTTCCGCTAGTTGCACCGCATTGAGTGCCGCACCCTTGCGCAGGTTGTCACCGCACACGACCATGATTAGGCCACGATTATCGTCAACTGCCTGGTCTTGACGGATGCGGCCGACCAGGGAGGGGTCGATGCCAGCAGCGTCCAGCGGTGTCGGTACGTCTTGCAGAACCACGCCAGGAGCGCCGTCTAATGCCTGTTTGGCCTGTTCAACAGTAATGGGGCGGGAGAATTCGGCGTGAATAGTGAGGGTGTGGGAGGTCAGCACCGGGACGCGCACGCAGGTTCCCGACACGCGCAGGTCAGGTATCCCCAGGATCCGGCGCGACTCATTGCGCAGCTTTTGTTCCTCATCGGTTTCCAGGCTGCCGTCATCTACGTATTTGCCAGCAAAAGGCACCACGTTGAAACCGATAGGAGCCACGTAGGTTTCCGGAGCAGGCCAGGCGATGGCTTTGCCGTCGAGGACGAGTTTGTCCAGGTTGGAGACATCCCCCACGGCTTCGACCATACTTTCCAGTTCACGCACGCCTTTCAGTCCCGAGCCGGATACTGCCTGGTAGCTCGAAATCGTCAACCGGGTCAACCCAGCAAGGTTGTGCAGCACTTTCAAAGGGGGCATGGCCGCCATAGTGGTGCAATTCGGGTTGGCGATAATGCCTTTCGGGCGGATTTTCAAGTCTTGGGGGTTGACCTCGCTGACAACTAGGGGGCAGTCCGGGTCTTTGCGCCAGGCGCTCGAATTGTCAACCACGACAGCCCCAGCCTCCACAAATTTCGGGGCGAATTCGCGAGAGGCAGCAGCACCTGCACTAAAGATAGCGATATCTACCCCGGAAAAGTCTGCTGTCGCGGTATCCTCCACCACGACCTGCTGACCCCGAAAGTCAACCACGGTACCCGCAGAACGGGATGAAGAAAAGAAACGAAAACGGGAGGCGGGAAAGTTCCGTTCCGTGAGTAGAGTCCGCATGACCCGGCCGACCTGACCGGTCGCACCCACCACGGCTACACAAAGATTGTCCTGGCTCATCGTCCCGTACCTCCATAAACCACGGCTTCAACCTGTTCAGCATCGAGACCGAACGCGCTGTGAACCGCACGTACAGCTTCGTCCAGCTGATCCTCGCTGACCAGGACACTCAAGCGGATTTCCGAAGTGGAAATCATGTCAATGTTGATTCCCGCTTTGGAAAGAGTCCCAAAAAGTTTTGCAGAAACACCCGGATTGGTTCGCATTCCGGCGCCCACGAGCGACAACTTACCCACGTTGCCGGTGTGGACGACCTTTAGAAAACCTCCTTCCGCTTTCGCGCCTTCTAACGCCTTTACTGTATCCGCAGCATCGGCGTGGGGCAGAGTGATTGTCAAGTCGGTAGCACCTGGTTGTACCGTCGACACGTTTTGCACAATCATGTCGATGTTGGCGCCGGCCCTCGCAATAATCTCAAAAATGTGGGCGGCTCGACCCGGTTCGTCGGGCACTCCCACCAAGGTAATTTTGTCCTCGCTGCGATCGTGGGCGAGGCCGGAAATAATCGGTTCTTCCACTGGGGTCTCCTTCATGAGCTGGGCTTCAGGGTCAAATGTTAAAGCACTGTCGGGCACCAAGCCCTTTAGCTCGGGATGAGCCGGACCGTCGGAAATCCAGGTGCCTGATTTGTCCGAAAAAGAAGAACGCACGTGGAGAGGTACGTGGTAGCGCCGCGCAAACTCAACCGCACGAAGGTGCAGGATTTTTGCGCCGTGGGCAGCCATTTCCAAGGTTTCTTCGAAAGTCGTGGCTGAAATTTGTTTTGCCTTAGGGACCAGACGCGGATCTGCCGTGAACATGCCATCCACATCGGTATAGATTTCACACACATCGGCGTGAAGGGAAGCCGCTAACGCCACCGCGGTGGTGTCTGAACCGCCACGTCCCAGTGTGGTCACGTCTTTACGTTCGTTCACGCCCTGGAAGCCTGCCACAATCGCAATGTTGCCATCATGAATAGAGCGGGCAACCCGTTCAGGCACCATCGAAACGATATGTGCCTTGCCATAGTGGTTATCGGTCTGTACCCCGGCTTGCTGGCCTGTATAGGAAATGGCGGTTTCGCCGAGTTCATTCACGGCCATCGCCAACAAGGACATCGAAATCCGTTCCCCGGCAGACAGCAGCATATCCATTTCCCGCTGGGGAGCTTTTTGCGTGACAGAAGCGGCCAAATCCAGCAGGTCATCAGTGGTGTCTCCCATCGCGGAAACCACCACCACAACGTTGTGACCAGCTCGTTTGGTGGCAACAATACGCTTGGCAACGCGCTTCATGGCCGCTGCGTCCGATACGGAAGAGCCGCCGTACTTTTGCACAACTAGCGCCATGAAAACCTCCCTTAAGCCGACACGCGGCAGTGAGGGCCGCGGCACCTTTACTGCTAACTGTTCGATTATAGCTATTATGCGCGAAACTCGTGAAATTGCCTCCGGTAGAGAACCGGGTTTGCTCGACGGCGATTTGGAGCGGGTGGTGTTACGCCGGGTGATTGTGGGTGGGCAGTTTTAACGCGGGTGTTTTTTGGGTAGCTAGTTTGAGGCAAACCGAGTTTTCTACAGCCGGCGCCGGCCTTCCAGAGCGCGCCCCAGCGTCACTTCGTCGGCATACTCCAGGTCGCCTCCCACCGGCAGACCGGAGGCCAAGCGCGAGGCCGGAATTCCGATGGTAGCGAGCATTCGCGCCAGGTAAGCCGCGGTCGCTTCGCCTTCCGTATTGGGGTCGGTGGCAATGATGACTTCCTTGATGGCGGAATCCTGCAGGCGCGTCATCAGCCCGGCAATCCGTAGTTGATCGGGGCCGACCCCGTTGATGGGATCCAAGGCGCCGCCCAGAACGTGATAAAGCCCGCGATACATCCGGGTGCGTTCCAGGGACACAATGTCGGTGGCCTGTTCCACCACACAGATGAGCGACTGATCCCGGCGGGAATCCTGGCAAATCGCGCATACCGGGTGTTCGGTGATATTGCCGCAAACCTCGCAAAAGTGGACCTTTTCCTTAACGCTGGTCAGCGCCTCGGTGAGTCTCTTAATGTCGGCTTCATCCGCGCTGAGCACCCAAAATGCGATGCGTTGGGCGGATTTTGGTCCTACGCCTGGCATTTTTCCCAGCGCGTCGATGAGGTCTTGCAGGGCGTCGGTGAAAATTTGGCTCATCACCGGCCTGCCTTTGCAGACGGGGAACCCGGCATGGATTTCGGATCGATGATGGTTCCGCCCAACATGGCTTGAGCAGTCTGGATTCCCGCTTTCATTTCCCCTGAAACTTGCGGGTCAGGCTGTTTACGTGGTTCACCTAATTGGTTTGATTCACGGGATGTGGTCGAGGTCACAGGCGTGGGTTCCTCCGGGGGAACAGCGGCAGAGGGGAGTTTCGGTGTGACTGCAGACGGCTCCGGTACGGGGGCGGGCGGCTCCGGCTCAGCAACTGGCACACTTGCGGGTTCTGCGGGTCGATACTGGTTTTGAACAGGGGGTTCGGGCAGGTCCTGCGGTACCTCTGGTTCAAAATAGGACGGTTCAGACGGCGGAGGGAAATCCTCCGGCAGAATGGGCGGCTCCGATGCCTGTGCCGCAAATCCATACTGTTGCTCGGCAGATACGGACGGCTCCGATGCGGGGGCGGGCTTCGCAGCGGGCGCCCCGAAACCAGCCACCACTCCGCGCACTTCCACATTGAGGCCGGTGAATCCCTGAATGACCGCGGCTAGGGCGGAAGTGTGGCGTTCCCCGAAAGCTCGCACCAGTCCGGGGTTCGGGAAGGCGATTTCCACCGCCGAGCCGCGCATTCCCTGCAACTGGCCGTGGGTTTCCAACAGGTTCCCGGTCGCGGCGTGATTTTGCTTCAAACGAGCCATGATTTTGCCCCAGTTGGCGCGGATTTTTTCATAGTCTCCGTCTGTGCCCGTGCCGGACTGGGCCGGTTGTGTACCCCGGGCGGGAGCCGGGGCAGAAACGCGAGCGGGGGCAGGATCCGGGTTGGGAGCGGAAACCGAGGTGGGGGCAGAAGTAGGGGTAGGAGCGGGGGCGGGTTGGTCCGCCGGGTGATCCCGCCGGGCAGACGTTTGGCCAGACGGGGTGTTCAGGACGTGACTAGCCGTACTATCCGTGTCTTCACCGGGAATGTCCCAGGGGGTCGGCTTAAACTCCCATTTTTCCTCACGGGGCTCCGTAGTTGGCTCGGGCTGCGAAACGGTGTCCTTTTCGCGCTGTGGTGGGGAAACCGTCGCTGGTTGAGGCGCAGAAGCGTCTGGACGCGCAGAAGTATCTGGACGCGCGACAGAACCAGCCGAGTCCGCAACGGTGCTGGTAGGAACCCCTTGTGAGGGGTTCCCAGTGGGCGCGGGCGCCACGGGGGGAACAGGACCACCGCTATCCCGAGAGCCAGATCCGGTAGCTTTCGCTGCCACCCGCGCGGTCGATACCACTCCCTCGGCAGTGGTAGACGCTGCGTCATCTGAGGTCGCCAACAGCAGTTTCGCCACCAACAGTTCCAATGCCAGACGCGGGGAAGTCGCCCCGATCATCTCGGTTAGCCCCTCGTCAACGAGTTCGGCACAGCGCGTCAGGGTGCGCGGGCTGAGAGCCGCCACTTGGGGATGCATCGCCGCCAGTTCGGCCTCGGGCAAATCCCCCAACACGGCCCCGGCTCCCGCCCCAGCGAGCTTCATCACCACCAGGTCACGCAAATATTGCAGCAGGTCCTCGACAAAACGCCGCGGTTCGTGCCCGGTTTGAATCATCCGATCCACCACCGTGTAGGCCTCGGCACCGGAGCCGGACACCAAAGCATCCACCATCCCGCTCAACAGCGCGGAATCGGTGTAACCCAGCAGGGACACGGCCCGGTCATAGTGCAACTTCGGCTCAGCCTCGCCAGCAATGAGCTGATCAAGAATGGACAAAGAATCGCGCACGGACCCGCCTCCGGCCCGCACCACCAGACCCAGCACCCCGTCCTCGGCAGTAACACCCTCAGAACGGCACAAATCCGCCATATAGTCGCGCAGCACCTCCGGGGCAACCAGCCGGAACGGATAGTGATGAGTGCGGGAGCGAATCGTAGAAATGACCTTTTCAGGATTCGTGGTCGCAAAAATGAATTTAATGTGGTCCGGAGGCTCCTCTACCAGCTTTAACAGGGCGTTGAAGCCTTCCTTGGACACGTTGTGTGCCTCATCAATGATGAAAATCTTAAACCGGTCACGCGCCGGGGCATAGGCCGCCCGATCGCGCAGTTCCCGAGTGTCGTCCACGCCGCCATGAGAGGCCGCGTCGATCTCGATGACGTCCAGGGAACCCGGCCCGCCCGTCGCCAAATCCCGGCAAGAATCGCAAGTCCCGCACGGGGTAGCGGTCGGTCCCTGGGCACAGTTCAGGCAGCGCGCCAAAATCCGGGCGCTGGTCGTCTTGCCGCAGCCCCGCGGCCCCGAAAACAGGTAAGCATGGTTGACCCGCCCGTTCGCCAAAGCCGCCTGCAGCGCCTTAGTTACGTGTTCTTGACCGATTACGTCCTCAAAAGTGTCGGGACGGTAGCGGCGATACAGGGCAGTCATCATGTCTCTACTCTACCCGAGCCCCGGTGGCAAAAATTTTTGAGTTCCGCACAGTTATTTCGGCCGAATCAAACCCAGCGCCAAACCCGCCCCAGCGATGCTGGCCAAAAGCTCCAGGTCTGGCGTTCTTCGCTCGCCCCTGCGGGATTGGTGGCACCATTTTCTGAGCCTGCAAGAGTTTTTCTAGGTTACGCTGCCTGAGAATCTGCGGAAGAGCCGCTGGGTTGTTTGGTGTGACCAGACTGGTTCTTCTGGGGTGTGGGCTTGTTAGAACCCTGAGGAGAGCCGGAGGCCTCACCAGCCTGTTTCACCGGAACGTCGTTAATCCGGTAGCCGTACTTGACATGGTTGTATTCCTTGGAGGCGTCGATGGTGATGGTCTTGGTGTTAACCGGCGGATACAGAACCGGAACAGTCCACTTTTCACCTGGTTTCAACAGCGGAATGGCGCCTAGGCTTCCGCCCGTCACCACCCCGTGTATATTTTTCCCGTCAACACCGATACGCGGATATTCCAACGGCACAGTGCGCGCCGAACCGAGCAGAATATCAGGCCCGTAAAAGACAGAGCTGATATTGGTAGTTGTCTCTTCCGGGCGATGAAAGCCGCCCAGGTTCAAAGACATAGAGCCAACCTGGTCAACAGCTTCCACCGTGAAGGTCACCAGGGTGTAGTTAGGGTAGGCCACGGCCTCGGAGGTGGAGACTTGCACATACTGGGGCTGACTGGCTTCACTGCGGCTGACATTGTAAAGCACTGCCTTGGGCCAATCAGATTCCTGGGCATACGGGGCAGGCATTTGTGCGCTGGTCGCCTGCAGTTCGAGGATTTCCTTTTTAACCGGAGTGTTAATGGAAACTTGCACCCGTCGGTTCTTTGCCCGCGAAGCATCGTCAGTGTTCGGCACGGCCGGTTGCGTCTCGCCTTTGCCCGAAGCACTGAAAGTGAACCCGGACAACCCCGATTTCCCGTCCAGAACGGCTTTCACCGCGTTCGCTCGGTTCTCACTCAAGGCCTGGTTCCCAATAGTCGGCTCAGGCACGTTATCGGTGTGACCCACAATAGTTACCTCACCCGGCTCATGAGTCGCCAACGTTTTCGCCAAGTCACCCAAGATCGCCTGGGCTTCGGGCTTAATGTCCCACTTGCCGGAATCAAAGAACACATCGGCCGCCAAAGTCACATCCAGGCTTTTTGAATTCGAAGCCACGTCCATGCCCGGAACTATGGTGAAAGCCGAATACTCCCCGTGGTTATCTTTCGCGGCCTTGTCGGGCAGGCTATCCAAAGCTTTTTGCAAAGACTTCGGGGCTTTCGCCGCGTCCTGGACCGGAACATCGTAGGCGAAACCGATGAGGCCCAAATCCACCCCGACCGTGCCCGGATTATCACCGATGTCCCCGAAGGGTACCAGGACGCTTTCGGAAATCGGGTCTCCGTCTTTGCCGCTGAAACTGCTGTTCTTGGTGTCGGTCCCATCCTGTTTGACGTAGGGAACGTGTTCTTGGTCGTCACGCCAGGGTTCAAAAACCTCAGTGTCCGTCAACAGATACATCCCCGAATATTCCCTTTGCGCAGGATAATCCGGGGTGGTGAGAGCCGTTCCGACACTGGTTTTCACCATGGCGGAGTTCACGTCATCGACACCCACCGTGAGCGCCAGCGCCGAATTGCCGTTATCCAACCGATACAGCGGGCCTACCTGAGCCCACATAGAACCGACTTCGAAGTCAGCTTTCAGGTCGATGGCGCCTGGTAGGCTCTGCGGAGCCTTTTTACTCACCGAAGCGTCAGGCTTGGCTGGTTTTGGGGTATCTTTCCCGGTGGGTACACATCCCGTCAACGCCAACGTCGCCACAAAGGCTGCCGCCACCAGCATCCTCAAACCAGGTTTCACCATGAATAGCCAGCTTTCCGCAGTAGTCACACTCTGTTCGCATATTAACAAGCTAAAGTAAAGCCTCTGTGCTCACCAGGTTAACATCAGGTAAAAATATCCGCGGACGCCGGAAAAATAAAAGTTCCCCGCGCACCCGACAGGGAGCCCTTATCCTTGCTGTCTTCCGACCCTGGGGAGGTTCAGACTATGCCGTCACGCGGGGAACGAGACTATTCTACTTGGCGGCAGCCAGAATTAGGAATTCTCCAGCTACGACCATTCCGGGGCGGGGGCGTCCCGTAATGTCACCTTCAGCCGCGCACACGCTGAGAGGGAATCCCGCCGCCACTTCCAGAACCCAGAAGTTTTGTCCCGTCAGGGTGTTGGAGTGCATCTCGGCAGCGGTAATTTTTCCAGACAGCACGGCTCCGGCGTGCGCACCCTGCTTTTGCAGGACAGAAACAGCTCCGGTCGAGATGAAGGTCGGCAGGGTGTCTTCCGGGGCGCGCTGTGGTCCCTCCAGAGCCGCGCCGAAAATTTTGGCGGTCTGGCTCGCCGCGTAACTTGCCACGTTTTCGTACAGTTCGACGCGCTGCGCTAGGGCAGAAATCCCCAGTTTACCGGCGTCGGCACGTCCGGGCTCGTGCCCCAGTCCAGCCCGCATGGCCACGCAAGCCTTGCCTACAGAACGCTCCGTCCCCCCTTGTGCGTCAACTATGTCAACCAGGGCAAAACGGTCTGCCATCTCGACCCACCGCGCGTCAACCACGGCGCTAGCGTTGAAATCCTGGTGAATATCCGCAATTTTCTCCGCAACCACGTCAAACACGGCAACTGCGCCGGAACGGTCCACGTATTGGAACGTGCCATTCTCCATATCCCCCACCACCGGGGTGCATTGGTCAGCCGCCTGGGCCAAAATTTCGTCGGCTCGTTGCTCAGTGGTCATCTCAAAGCCCACAGCCCGCCAGGTCGGTCCAATGGTAAAGACTTTCGTGCCGTCCTCGTCATTGGACTGGCCCAAAGCGTTTTCACCCGCCACACTCATGGTTCGCTCCTCATCAGCTGCTCAAGGTTTTCCCCGGTTTACCCTCGGGATTCTCTGAATTTCAAGTCTAAACCACAAGCGGGGGCGAAGCCGGTAAATCCACCCCGGATTTTCAAGCTATAATAAGCCTTGGTCGTGCAGTGCCGGACGTTCCGCTTTCGGCGCGGACTTACCGCCCGCTCAACGATTTCCTGAGGCACTGCTAAAGAACCGCAACAGATTAAGGAAGTTGTAACTATGGCAAGAGTTGTCGTCTTAGGTGCGGGCATTTCCGGTCATACCGCCGCTATGCACTTGCGTCGGAAGTTGTCGCGGCGCAATCACGAAGTCGTGGTCATTTCCCCGCGTGCCAACTGGAACTGGGTTCCCTCCAACATTTGGGTGGGCACCGGCAAGATGAAGAAGAAGGAAGTAGTGTTTCCCCTCGCCCCGCTCTATAGGCGCAAGGGGGTCATTTTTCATCAGGCGGCCGCGAAGGTCATTTATCCCGAGGGACGCGGCGATGATGCGCAACCCCAGGTCGAGATCGAGTTTACGGGAGGCAAGAACAAAGGTCGGCGGGCTTTGGTGCATTATGACTACCTCATCAACGCGACCGGGCCAAAGCTGAACTTTGCCGCTACGCCGGGTTTGGGTCCGGATTGTGGCAACACGTTTTCGGTTTGCACTCCTGACCACGCCGAACAGGCCGGGGTCGAGTTTCAAAAAATCGTCCAAGAGATTAAAGAGACCGGGACGCCCAAGCGGTTCGTGATTGGGACCGGCAACGGCGGGTGTACCTGCCAAGGCGCCGCTTTTGAGTACTGTTTCAACACTGAATATGACCTGCGTCAGGCGGGGATTCGGGACCAGACCGAGATCGTTTACCTCACCAATGAGGAAAAGCTCGGCGACTTTGGGATGGCTGGGATGCGGTTTAAGAACAACGGCTACTCTACCGACTCCCAGTTGTGGACGGAATCGCTGTTTCGGGAACGCGGGGTGAAAGCTATCACCGGCGCTGGCGTTCGCGAAGTGCGCCCACACGCTCTGACTTACGAGGATTATGACGGCAATATGCACGAGTTGTCCTTTGATTTCGCCATGCTGCTCCCCCCGTTTACCGGGGTCGCGCTGGAAGCAAAGAAGCCGGACGGGACGTTAATTCCCGAGATGTTCAACCCGGCTGGGTTCATGAAGGTGGACGCGGACTATTCGAAAAAGAGTTCCGCGCAGTGGTCCCACGAGGATTGGCCCAAGACTTACCAATCCCCGCTGTATAAAAACATTTTTGCCGCCGGGATTGCTTTTGCGCCCCCGCACGGTATTTCGAAACCTCACCAGACGCCCAACGGCACCAACATCACCCCGGCACCGCCACGTACCGGGATGCCTTCAGGCTCAATTGGCAAGGAAGTAGCCATGAGCATAGTTGACCTGATTAACCAGGGCCCGCAGGCGAAACTGCACGAAGCCTCCATGGCGGTGTTGGGAGCAGCTTGCGTAGCCTCCACCGGCACCGGCTTTAAGAAAGGCTCCGCGGCCGCCATGGTGATGTTCCCCATCGTGCCCAACTACGACAAGTACCCGGATAATGCCGGACGCCACCCCAAACTGAGTTTCGGACGCATCGGCCTGTTCGGGCATTGGACCAAGTTCCTGCTCCACGTGGGCTTTATCTATAAAGCGAAGTGGAAACCGTTCTGGTGGATTATCCCCGAGTAACCCCCAACCCACGCAGAGAGGATTTTGATAATGACTGACTTTAGCGCGTCCCCAACGATTGAGGAGCTATGCCCGGCCACCGCCGAACGGATTGCGGCGGCCCCGAACCCTTCCCCGGCGACTTTGCGTCACCGCCAAAACCCGTTCCTCCAGTTGTTTTCCTTTGCGAACTTTAACTGGCGGATTTTGCGCCTGGTGACTATCGCCAAGTTCGGTTCCAAGGACTGAAAAATACCTCCGAGTTCTTCCCGGAAGCAACACGATTCAACCGGCGAGCACGACAAACGTCATACACGTCAACCATGCCACCCGAGTCAGCCACGTCACCCGGGCATTCCTAGTAGCTAGCCGCAAAAACACGTTAGCTGGCGTAGCCGTTCGGGTTCTGCGACTGCCAATTCCACGAATCTCGGCACATATCGTCCAAACTCAGGCGGGCCTCCCAGCCCAGCAGTTCTCGCGCCAAACTCGCGTCAGCGTAAACCGTGTCAATGTCCCCCGGTCGGCGTCCGTCAATGACGTAAGGGATAGGTTTGCCGCAGGCTCGCTCCATCGCGTGCAGCAACTCCAACACGGAATACCCCTGCGAAGTACCCAGGTTTATCGCCTTCGCACCCCGATGTTTCAGCCCGTAATCAATGGCGGCCACGTGCCCACGGCCCAGGTCCATGACGTGAATGTAGTCGCGTACCCCGGTTCCGTCCGGGGTGTCGTAGTCGTCGCCAAACACGTGCAGTTTTTCGAGCTTGCCGACCGCGACCTGGGTGATGTAGGGCATGACATTGTTCGGAATGCCCTTGGGATCCTCGCCAATCCGGCCGGAGGGATGCGCCCCAATGGGGTTAAAGTAGCGCAGCAACACGGCAGAAAACTCGGGATCGGCGTGGCACACGTCGCGCAGCATGATCTCGTTCATCAGCTTGGACCAACCGTAAGGATTGGTAGCGGTGCCGGTCGGCATGGTTTCTTTCAGAGGGGACACCCCGTCAGCTCCGTACACGGTAGCGGAGGAGGAAAAAATCATCAGGTGACAGTCGTGATCCCGCATGGCGCGCACCAGGGAGAGGGTCGCGTTGAGGTTGTTGTCGTAGTATTCCACCGGCTTGGCTACCGATTCGCCCACGGCCTTAAGCCCGGCAAAGTTAATGACCCCGTCAACCTGGTGAACCGCAAAAATCCGTTGCAGAGCGTCAAGGTCACGCACATCCTGCTGATAAAACGGGATTGTTTCCCCCACGATTTCCGAGACACGCGTCATCGCTTCCGCACTAGAGTTATACAGGTTATCCACGCAGACCGCACGGTATCCCGCCTCATAGAGGCAAATCAGCGTGTGCGTGCCGATATATCCGGCACCCCCCGCCACCAAAATTGTTTTCTCAGTCATTGTTCTGTTCCTTTTCTCACAAGGGCCCCCGTCGAGTTGGCGGGTTGAGACGCTAGTTCACGGTGTTCGGGTTGAGGTTGAAAGTCTCTACCGCCCAGGGGAATCCCCACTGGAACAGCGCTGCCACTACGGCCAGCACCAAAATCCCCATCTCTATGCAGCGCAGCCATTTCGGTCCGGGCATAACGGCAAACAGCCATTTGTACATTCTGGTTTCCTTTCTGTTTACCCGGCCAAGCCCTCAGCCGGCGCGGAACTGGCAGCGCCGGATGGGGCAATCGCGTTCGGGTCGCTCGCGGGTGCATCGGTTCCATCCTGCGGACCCTCCGGCGCGGTGCCCTGACCAGCCTGTTTCATCGCGTCCAACCCTTTGAGCGCGAAAGGTCGGCCTTGTGTGCGCGGCACCCAGTAGGAAAACTTGGAGTACACGATGAATCGCTGCGTGTTGCCGTATTCGGGGTGGCAGGTCGTTAGGGTCATGAGCCGTTCATGCGGGACGGTGTCTTTCGCTTCGTGCGGTACCGGGTAAATCACGTCTCCTTGCGATGGCAGGACTATCTCGGTTGACGTGACCTGGTAAACCAGCCAGGCTTGGGAAGTTTCGACCACCAACGGGTCACCGGTCTGTAGCTCGTGAACACGGCGGAAAGAGTTTCCGTACGAGCGCCGGTGGGCAGCCAGCACAAAGTTGCCTAGCTCTCCCGGCCCTTGAGTGTCAACGTAGTGTCCGGCATAGCCCGTGTCCAGCACGGCTTCGTTCGTGCCCTGCATGATGGGGATGACCATCGAGTCCCAGCGCGGCACATGCAAGGTGGCAAAGGTCTGTCCCACCGCGGGAATGGTGACGCTGGGAGGTGGGTCGGTGCGCTGCACTTCGGTCGTGGCGGTCGCATCGTTTGCGGTGGAGCTTTGGAAAGACTGCACCGCGGCCGCCGTCGCCCCCTGCACCTGCCAAGTCGTCACATACAGCTGCCACACGACGAACAAGCCCAGGACGACACCAACCGTCAGCATGGTTTGCCCAATCCCGCTCATCACCAGGACCGATACGGGGGTGCGCCGGCGCTTTGGTGAGGCGGCCGTCTCGTCTGGGTCAGTCGAGGCAGTGGGTCGTTCAGAAGGGCGGGTCGAGGCTTTCGGTGAGGATTGTGGGTTTGCCTGGGGTTCACCAGGGGTGGGCGCGGGGGTGGCGGGTCGTGTCGAGGCTGCCGGGGGGCGGGAAGGAACCGGGGCAAAAGCGGGGACTGCCGGGTTTGCCGTGCCGGGGACTTGATGATTAGCTGGGCCCGACATGGAGAAGTGTGGCGAGCCAGGAACCGGGGGGTTCGCCGCACCGGGGACCGGGGGGTTCGCCGCGGGGCGAGCCGGTACGCCGGGGAGTACCGGACGATTTGGCTGGGCAGTCGCGGGACGAGCCGCGCCGGAAGGTTCGGCAAGAGGTTGGTAACCTGCAGGTGGAACCGCACTTGTGACCCCTTGTGAGACCATCTGAGGCGGGAGGGCGGACTGCTGCGGCACGCGAGGTGGGGCCCCATAAGGCTGAGACCCGGGAGACTGCGCTACGGGAGGTTGCGTCCCGCGAGGCTGCCCCGGCGCGGGCGACAGCGGTCCGACAGGCGGTTCCTGCTGTTCGCGACGTTGCCGGCGCGAGGGAAACTGCTGTGGTACAGGACGCTGCTCACTCATTCCAACCCCTTGACGCGCGGATACACCAACGTCAAAATTTTACCAATTTCCAAAGGATTTAGCTTACGGTTATCATTAACCTGTTAAGCAAACTTTTGTTACAAGGAGTTGTTGTGCCCGAATCCAAAAAGCGCAAGCGCGCCTCGAAAGTGGTTAAGTCTGACAGCGAGTTGCGTCCCTCGTGGACTGAGGATATGAAGCACTCCCCCAGCTGGTACGCTCCGGCTGCCCTGATAATCATGGGCGTGGGTCTGCTGTGGATTGTGCTGCACTATATCCTGGCGCAAACCGCGGGGATTAACCTGCTGGGGCTGGGCAACTGGAACATCGCGTTGGGATTTGGCGTCATCATGGTCGGTTTCATCATGCTGATGTGGTGGAAATAGGGCTTTTTTCTGCTTAATTTTTATTGCTCGTCAACTCGGGGGGACCACGCGTGACCTAGGTCACGGGCCCCCCTCACTTTTCGTTGCGTTTGCCACGAAAAGCACACCCCCTAGTCTCGTGCTTGGGTTTCGCCCCTTCGTTTTCCGAGCAATAACAGTAACAGCGGAAGCAAAGCCGGGGGTGCTAAAAAACCGACCGGCAACATCAGCCGCCGGTCGGTTTTTTGAAGTTTGTTTTTACTTGTCGGTAACGACCACCAGGTCGTCATCATCAATATCCTCCCAGGATTCCTCGGCCCAGGGATCCTCGACCGGACGGGTGCGGCTATACAAGATAAACCCAGCCACCGCGGCGACTCCGGTCAACAGGATAGTCGTCAACCAGGGATGACGAATTGGGCACTTCTTTTTGGGGTTCATAGCTGACTTGACTCCTTCACTCGCTTTGGAAACTTTTTCGGCGATGGTACCGTCGCCGGTAACCGCCTTTGACACTGCCTCGTTGACGGCTTGCGCCCGCGGCAGGAGGTCTGATTTCACCTTAGTGCCAAAGTCCCCGACGGCCCCGCGAGCCTTCCCAGCAACCTCAGCAGCATTCAGTGCCATGTCTTCTCCGGCTCGTTTCATGCAGTCCATATCGATGCATTTCGACAAGTTATCCAACATTGGATCCTTCTTTCTCTCACACCGAGCCGAACGGACACGGTTGGTACTATTTTGCCTCTTATTTGGAATTTTTGCAGGAAATAGGCCTGTTCTTTTTTCTCGACCACCCCAAAACGAGCCTCGCCGACGGCGGACAGACTGCCGAAAAAATGCTTTGCGCCCGGGCCGCGCACATGAAAAGATGGAACTATGCAAGCAACAATTCACACATCTGAAGGCGACATCAGCCTGGAACTTTTTCCGCAATCCGCGCCAATCACGGTAAAAAACTTCACCGACCTGGCGACCGGTGCGCGTCAATGGACTCACCCAATTACCGGGGAAACTTCAACTGAGCCTCTCTACAGCGGCACGGTATTTCACCGGGTCATTTCCGGTTTCATGATTCAAGGCGGGGATCCCATCGGCACCGGCACCGGCGGCCCGGGCTACGTCTTTGACGACGAAATCGACCCGGCCTTGGGCTTCACCGAACCTTACCTGTTGGCGATGGCGAATGCCGGCACGCGCGGCGGTCAGGGCACCAACGGTTCCCAGTTCTTTATCACTGTCGCCCCGACCACTTGGCTCAACGGCAAGCACACGATTTTTGGCCGCGTCCTGGACGATGCGTCCCGCGCTGTCGTGGACAAAATCGCCGCAACCCAAACGGACCGCTCGGATCGTCCCCTGGAGGACGTCATGATTGAGTCCATCGACATCACGGAGTAAAGCCCGTTTGACCCGGTACTCCGGCGGTTTTGAATGTACTGTTAAGTCATGAAAAATACCGCAAAAGCCCCTAAGCCCTACGTGACTTGGGGGCTTTGTATTGCCTTAATCATTGTCTGGGTCGCCGAGCTGTTTATCCCCGGAGTCATTCAGCACTTTGCTTTTCTGCCGGTGCTAGGCCTGTTTGAGCCCTGGCGTTTCATCACCGCGGCCTTCCTGCACTCGGTGCCCTCACCATTTCACCTGGCGTTTAACACCTGGGCTTTGCTGGTGGTCGGCAGGGCGCTGGAGCCGGTCGTGGGCCACGTGAAACTGGCCCTTGCGTTTGGTATCAGCGCTTTCGGGGCGCTCATGGCACAGTGCCTGACGGTTTTTGTCGACCCCAACGCATGGATCACCCCCACGGTGGGCGCGTCCGGAGCAGTGTTTGGATTCTTTGGTATGGTCCTGGCGATTCAAAAGGTGCTGCGCTTGCCTTGGACCGAAATGGCGACCTTAATCGGGCTGAACTTTGTGATAGGGTTCATGGTTCCTAACGTCGCCTGGGTGGCCCATCTGGGGGGCTTAGTAGTGGGTCTGGTGCTAGGTGCGTACACCGGCTGGGTGCTGCGTCATTCAACCTACGAAGTGATTCCAGGCGAGGGTGTGGACGACACCCACTTTACGGCCAATGCGCCCGAGCCACGGGAGAATCCAGACACCACCGCCTTGGACGCGCCGGAAACTTCCGACGCAACGGCGCCAGACAGGTCGGATTCCCCCGATGCCCCGGCAGCTCCCATGCTTCGCCGAGTCACCAATACGACCACACGGCTGCGTGACCTCGCGGTTTACGGCGGAGTTTTTGCCGTGCTGCTAGTGAGCAACTGGGCTTTCTACCATTTCAACTACGCGACTATCTACAGTTTCTTTAAGTAATTCCCCAGAAGCGGACTTATAAGGGGGGGAATAGCCGGGTAGCTGCCATTATTGGCAGCTACCCGGCTATTCCCCCCCTTTAGGAACACTCAAGTAGGTATGGCGCTGATTAGAGCCGCACACAAGCTGAAACGGCGAGGTCGTGAGACCTCGCCGTTTCAGTATTACAGCCTAGGGCTTATGTCGCCTACTGCGCGTCAGACTGGCGCTTGCGCCGTGCTGCCAGCAAGCCAATCCCTGCACCTGCCGCAATCATCAGGATGGACAAGCCACCAAAGATTGCTGCTTGCGCACCGGTCCGAGCCAATGTTGGCGGAACCTTCGGGTGCATCGGAGGCAGGGTGGTTGCCGGGGCGACCGGGATGGTCGGCGGGTTGCTCGGCGGCGGAGTCGTGGTCTTAGACTCGACCGGAGGCGTACCAGGCGTGTACGGCGTACCAGGCGTGCCAGGCGTGTGCGGCGGAGTCGTCGGCTTCACCACGTTCACGGTCTGCGAAGCATCCTCGAGATCTTCGTGAGCCAGAATCGGGGTGTAGGTGCCAGCCGGAGCCGTACCAGCCTCAGGCAGGTTACCAACGTAGGCCTTCTCAAAGACGACCAGCTTCTCGCCGTCAGTCAAGCCTGCCGTATCCTTCGCGGTCAGCGGAATCGACATCTTCCAGCTACCGGAGCCGTCAGCTTCAGCCTTCAAGCCAGCCACGGTCACCGGCGAACCAACGATGGAGCCATCGGACTTCTTGACCAAGGTTCCGACCAAGGTGTACTCGGCACCGGCCTTCAAGCCGCTGTAAGTCACCTTATCGTTCACGGTCGCGCCTTCACCAGCGGTAATCGCCTTGGCACCGGACAATTCCGCAGTGGTCTGGAGGTCCAGAGCCGGACGACGAGTGATGATCTGCTTTTCATCGCTGTTGTCGCGGTGTTCCACAATCGGCTTGTCGTCGGCCTTGGGCTGTCCGCCATCCTTCGTCATCTCGTAGAGAGATTCGAAGAATACCACGTCAGCATCCGGGTTAGCGTCGGCGGGAACCACCATCGGGTTAGCCTTATCAACGACCCATTCGCTGTTGTCGGTTTCGGCCGTGACCTTCGTCCACTTCACCAGCGGGTTGCCATCGGCACCCAGCACTGGCTGGTTGTCATTCGGATCATCCGTGCCATCGACGTAAACCAGTTCGGTCTTGAGCCAGTAGTCGCGTCCTTCCACCAGGTTGGTGTAGGTGACGGTATCGACCACAGCCGTGTCCTCACTCGGCTTGAGCATCTTGCCATCATCAGCGGTCCGCGCCACGGTCGCCAAGGTCGGCTTGACCAAGCTGAACTCGTTGAGAGCGGTGACGCTCACAGTAGAGGCCGGGGTAATCTTGAAGGTCTTGGTGGCACCCTCGGCACCATCAGTCCAGCCTTCAGACTTCCATGTAACCTTCCACTTTGCCTGGGTCGGAATCTGCGCCTTGGCGTCGGTTTCCGTAATGGTTATGTCAGTACCCATCGGGAAGCCGTCGAACTTCTGGCTGACAGCCTTGGTCGGATCGTTCGGGTCAACCGTCAGGTTGAAGCTGCCCTCGAGAGCGGTCCCTTGCTTGGCGGTCTTGCCATTCGGCACGTTAGCCTTGTAGGTAAAGTTCCAGGTTGTCGGAATCTTACCAACCACGTCCCCGGGCATATCCGCAGCCGTCTTGATTACCTTGGTGACCTGGAATCCACCGAAGTGGGTGGAGACTTCCAGCCACTGAGTACCAGCACCCGAAGCGAGATTCTCTTCATGGTGGGAGGCAATCAAGCCTGCAGCAGTCTTGCCAGTCGGCAACTTGGACAGCTGCGTCTCGAAAGCATCCCTATCCTTAGGCATCCGATACAGGTCTTCCCACAGAACGACTGTCTTGTGTTCCTGAATCAGCTCGGTCGGAACCTTCACATCGATGGTCCAAGTACCGCTGTGACCACCCACTGCGTAGCCGCCCTCAACAGTGACTTTGCGCACCTCAGAGGGGACGTAGTCAATCTTTTGAGCCTGGCCCGCCTTGTCGTACTCGACGAAGTAGGTGTGCAACAGGTACTCGCCACCCTGCAGGTTCTGGTACTTCACCAGGTCGGTGATCGTGTCGCCATTGCTGGCCTTCTTATCGAACTGACCGGTGGTGTGCGTACCGATGGTGACTTCGTTAGTGAACACGTTTTCAGCGGTCACTGTCACGTTCGCAACGCGGGTAGTACCGTTCGGCGTGCCACCGACGATCACTGTGCCCTCGCCGTTCTTCGTGGACTCAACGGTGACGCCGTTGGCCTCGGTGAACTTCACGGTGTCCTTCAGTCCGGCTTGCTCTTCAGCATTCTGGACATTCTCGCTGATGGTGCACTTGTCACCCACGGGAATACCGTCAATGGTCGCGGATTCACCTTCGTGCAGGGTAATCGTGTCAGTCGAGCCCTTTTGGACGCACTTGACGGTGAACACGTACTTCGCGTTGGTGCGTTCGACATTCGCGGTGTTCTCATCCCATCCGGTCACAGCCTTGGTCAGGGTCAAGGACCCGAACTCGGGACGGTTCACGTTGATGGACTGAGAGTCGGCAGTAATGTCGTTGTGCGTAGCCACCGGCTTGTTGTCACCCTTCGGGGTTACCTTGCCGCCGTCAGTACTTTCATACGTGCCTTCCGCCCACAGCTGCTCGAACACGACCAGCTTGTCGCCATCGGTTGCAATGTCCGTAGCCTTGACGGTGATGTCCATGGTCGTTTCATAAACCTTGACATCCTTACCGTACTTGGCGATTTCGTCAGCGTTCGGGTCCACAGCCATGCTCGCGGTGACCTTTACGGTCTTCGCGTTCGTAGCCAAGGCAGTCTCATCACCGTGACTGTAAGCAATCTGGCTGTAGACTTGACCGCCCAGAGCGTAGGTCTTGCCTTCCTCAACGTTCACCATGCGGATTACGTCGTGAACCGTGTAGGTTTCAGGAGCCTTCTTGCCTTCCTGGTTGACGCCCTTCCAAACCGTCAGGTTTGTACTGCTGTCAACACTGGCAGAGGTGCCCACGCCAGGATGCTGGACCTTCACAGTCTGGTTCTCATCCTTCGGATCCTCGTGATCCGCCACGGGCTGGCCCTTCAGCTGCAGCGATTCGAAAGCAACCAACTTATCGTTAGCCTTCAAGACGCTCAACGGTACCGTGAACTCGACAGTGGCAGCTGTCCCATCCTTGATAGTCCCGTTCACGCGAGTGGCGCCGTTAGTTGCCTTCGGGGTGGTGAACTTGCCTGTGCCAACCACACCGGTGTCACTGACCGTACCGTCAGCCGCGATACCCATGAGCTTACCGCTGAGGGTGTACTCGGTTTCGGGCAGCAGGTTGAAGAACTCAACGTGGTCAATCAGCTTGACGTTATCGCCTTCCCAAACAACCTTCTGGCCTTCGTATTCCAGCTTGGTGCCAATCCGAGGCACGTCCACAACCGTCACGGTCTGGCGACCGTCATTCGGTTCTGCGTGCGTCTTATCCCACGTGATGGTGGCAACGTTAGCCTTGATGGTGGTGTCATCACCAGTCGCGAGGGATTCGCGAGTCAGGTATTCGTACGCCACCAGCTTCAACTCGCTGCCAGCAGCCTTGGCCGCTGCCATCGGAGCCTTCAGCTGGTCAGCCGTCACGTTGAACTTGATGTCCTTGGTCATGTCCACACTGTCAGCGGTGAACCTCTCTAGGCCATCTGCCAAAACTGTTTCGTTAGGCTGACCGGCGTTGTATACCAGGCGGGAAACCAGCACGTACTTCTCACCCTTGATGAGACCCTTCATCTGGACCTTATCCTGCAGATCCAGCGCCGCATCGGTCGCGATGATCTGGGTGCCGTCCTGAGTCAGGTCGGTTTCAATGCTCGGGTTGTAGGCGGTCTTTACCGTCTGGTCGGAATCCTTCGGATCCTCGTGCTTCAGCGGAGGTTCGTTCGGCTTGTCGGTGCGAATCAGCTGTTCGTAAGCCACGTACTTGTAGCCGGGCTTCAGCGTACCCGCCGGGATGGCGTTGTAGCTAACCTGCTGGGTGCCACTGGCCTTGTCCGGGGTGAAGGTGGCGGTGCCGGTGATACCGGTATCGCTGACCTTACCGTCCAGACCGATTTCCATCAGGGTCGCATTCAAGGTGTAGGAAACACTCGGAGTCAAACCAACGTAGCTGACCGTATCAACCAGCTGCTTGGAGTCGACCGGAACGGTCGGAACCGCAGTACCAGCCGCACGCTTGCCGTCCACGCTCAGCACCGTCTTCATGCCGGGCTTCACGCTGGAGCCAACAGTCTGTGCCGGGTCGTCCGGATCCCGGTGAGTAGACTCAGCCGGACCGTCTGCCTTCTCACCGAGGTACAGGGTCTCAAACACGACCAGCTCGTCGTTCTCAGCCACAGTACCGGCCGGAATCTCGAAGGTCATGAAGTCGTTCTCGGTCCAGGTCGCCTTGTCAGCCTTGAACGACTTAGAGGTGACCTTGATACCGGTGGACTTGTTTTGAGTCTTGTTCCACAGTTCGCCAACGACCACGTAGGTTTCCCCAACCTTCATATTGGTGAAGGTCACGGTGTCCTTGACCGTCGACTTAGCGTCAGCAATGACCAAACCACGGTCGCCCTCAGCCCTGGCCTTAGTGGCGAGCTTCGGAGCCCAGATGGTCTGAGAGTCATCGTTGATGTCGTGGTGAATCAGGAATTCTTTACCATCCTTCAGAACGGTCTCGAAGGCCACGACCTGCTTGCCGAGGATAACCCCAGTCGGAACCTTGAACTGAATCTCAAAGAATCCAGCACCGCTCGGATTGATGTCGTTGCCGGTACCCGGACCGACCTCGATGGTGGATTCCACCAAGGAGCCATCGGGCAACGTCACGGTCTTGCCGGTCGCCTTGTCCTTCAACTCACCCTTCAGGGTGTACTTCTGAGCCGGATTCAGACCGGTGTAATCCACCCGGTCGGTGATGACCACATCACCGGAGTTGTCCACTACCTGGTCGCCATCAGCCTTATCTGTAGCGGTGGTGTCCAGAGAGCCGACCGTCACGGTCTGTTCAGGTGAAGCGGGGTCTTCGTGGGTGGCAATAGGCTTGCCATCCTTACCAACCAGTTGCTCGTAGACCACGAAGGAGTGACCGGCCTTGTTGGCCGCGAGAATCTTGTCCGCCTTCAAGGTGAACTTCATCTCACTGTTTGTCCCGGAGAACTCACCCTTTGCAACTGTAATGGTCACTTCGTTACCAGTCGCAACCGGGGTCTCGGAGACGAGCTTGCCATCCTTGACCTCCATCAACTGACCCTTGAGGGTGTAGGTGCCCGGAGCGGCCACCTTCCAGTCAACGGTATCGGTGATGGTGACGTTGCCCTGCTTCTTTGCGTCAGGGTTGACCTGAATCATCTTGGCGCCATCCGCAGTCTGCGCGACTGTGGTGATGGACGGCGGGTAGACAATCTGGTTGCCATCGTCGATATCGGTGTGGGTTGCCAGCGAGGTCTCGCCCTGCTTCAGGTCCTCATAGACCACAACTGGAGCGGTAGCCAAACCGGCGCGCTGTACCGTGAACTTCACGATGGCCTGGAACGCGTCCGCATCGGTGCTGTTGGCCTTATTAGCCTTGAAGGTGACCGGCTCGGTCGTGACGTACTTGGCGTCAATCGCCTGTCCAGCCTTTACCTCAGTGCCGTCAGCCAAAGTAGCGTCAGCCTGGTAGTGCAGAGTACCGGTAATCGTGTATTCCTTACCGATTTCCAGACCCTTGTAGTCCACCAAGTCGTAAATCGTGACGCTGCCATCCTTGGCGGCTTCCAGGTTCTTATCCTTCGGATCCTTGGAAGTGCCGTCATAAGCGGTCGTGTCGATTTCAACCGGGTTTACCGTGATGGTCTGACCCTCATCTTTCGGATCTTCGTGCGTAATCACCGGAGTACCGGTCGTATCCTTGCCGTCGAACAGCTTCTCGACAACCACCATAGACTTTCCAGCCTTGATGGAATCGGCAGGAACCTTGAATTCCATAGTCTGGTCGGCGATAGTACCGTCCGCACCAGCAGTTACGATCTTCGGAGCCGCAGTGACACCGGGCACCTTATCACCCAAGGTCTTGGCACCATTACCGTCAGTATTGACGTAGTACAGCTCACCAACCAGGGTGTAGTTGTGCTTCGGCTCGAACTTGCCGGTGAACGTCACCGTATCGACGATGGTCGCGTCCTTTTGACCAGGAGTCATAGTCTGGTTCTCATCAGACTTATCGACTGCGGTGGTACCCATGGAACCGTTGTAGACCGTCTGGTCGCCATCGTTGATGTCATGGTGCACCGCGATGGTCTTGCCCTCGTGCTTGAGGTCCTCGAAGGCCACAATCGGTTTACCAATCAGACCCAAGTCAACGGCCTGCTGTGCGGTAACCGTAAAGGTCAGGACGGTTTCACCGTTGCCCTTGGCATCGGCGGTGATAGTACCGGTCTGGGTAATACCCGTGGATTGACCTTCCGCGGAGCCATCCTTGACCTTCAGTTCGCCGGACACCTCATAGGTCTTGCCCGGAATCAAGCCAGAGGCCGTCACCTTATCGTTGATGGTGAAGTCCTTGGTGACATCCACGTACTTGTCGCCGGGTTTACCAGCGCCGTTGTATGCGTCAGTAGTGACACCGGGGACGTAAACGGTCTGAGCCTCATCCTTCGGATCGGCGTGTTCAGCAACCGCGGTAGCTCCGCTCTTCGGCTTTCCGGCCGTCTGGTCGAAGTCGTCCGCCTTGTAGAGTTTCTCGAACACTACGTACTTCTCACCGCTCACGACCTTCACACCTGGGAAGGTGAGTTCCATCTTGCCGCTGGCAGCGCCCTTGGCGACAGTCAGCGTCTGGTGCGCGGTCTGAACCGTAGTCGTGCTCTTGTTGTTAATCTTCGTGAGCTCGCCGTACATGACGTAGTTGCCCGGAGCGATGGAGTTGTAGGCGACCTCATCGGTCACAACCACATCGGAGAGTTCCTTGGTCTTGGAATCCTTAACCGGCTTGGCGTTACTCATGTCAACGGTTGCGTTGCGTGTGACATCCTTACCGTTAATGTTCTGGGTGGTAGGAGCACCATCCTTGACACTAGCGGTCGTGCCGATTGACGGGCTATAAACCGTCTGATCCTCATCGGTGATATCAGAGTGAGTCGCTACGACTACATCGCCATCCTTGACTTCCTCAAAGGCCACAACTGTTTGGGTCTTTAGGGACTTAGCCTTGACGGTAAAGGTCAGTTCGACCTCACCCTCTTTGACAAGGGCATCGCGCGGACCGTCGACCGTGAAGGTCTTGGTTGCGGTTGCGCCCGGATCGTTGAGCGCACCAGCATCGTTTCCGTCAGCATCCTTGACATGCAAGATACCGGTCACAGTGTAGGTGCGACCTCCGGCGAGGTTGTTCCACTTGACCACATCCTTGACCGTAACCGTCGCGTCATCCGAAACTGCCGGGGTCACAGGCTTGTCAATCGAAGCGGTTGTCTTTAACTTCGGCGTGTACAGCTTCTGGCAGATGTCCTTTACATCCGCGTGGAAGGGCAGGTTTGCCGCCTTGGACATTGCCTGCAGTTCAGCCGGAGTCTTGCTCGCGAGACTGTTGACATCCACATCAGCCGGCAGCATGTATTCGAACATTACATATGTGGCACCTGGGGTCAGGTTGGCAGTCTTCAGAGTGAACTCGTTGTCTACCTCATTGAGGCCGAAGAAATTCTGTCCAGCCGGAACAGTAATCTTCTTGTGATTGTCCACTGCGGACTTACTGGTATCATCCGTCTGCACCAAACGTCCGTACAGGTAGTAGTCACCTGCAGAAACCCTGGTGTACTTGAGGTTATCAGTGAGTTTCTGTGTGGCCACATCCTTTTCATTCGTAGACATGACTCGCGAGTTTGTCGTCCGGTCGTAGGCAATAGTCCACATCTCCGGTTCAAACTGCGGAACGATGGATTGACCCTTTGGTAGCGTCAGCTCAGAACCGTAGGCCCTGCACTTGGCGCAAGCCTGGTTCAGCTGCATCGGGTTTCCGCCGTTGAACACCATGATGCCCGCGGCAATACCTTCGGGATGTTCCTTCAGTAAGCTAACCGGAATCGTGAAGGAAATCTCCGTAGTGAAATCAGTCGCGTTAGCGGGAACGGTCACTTCCTCAGCGTAATAATCCCAATTGGCGCCGCCTTCGCTCTTCCAATTCAGGTATCCCGCATCGAAGATGCCCGTCTTTCCGGCCATCTTGGTGGAGTACAACCGCTCCACCACCGTGTAAGTCTGGCCCGGAGTGACGTTCTTCAAGGTAACTTTATCGGTCAGTTTGACTCGATCTTGATTAGGTTTAATATCGATTACCTTGATGCCATCCTTGAATACGCGCTGGCCGTTAGCAGAAGCCTCTTGTCCAGGAGCATCCAAGACAGTTTCAATACTGGCGAAGCAATCCCACCGGTTGACCATCTTCACGGAGACGTTGGCTTCGGAAGTTACATCGAACGTGATAGCGGCCTTTTCTTCATCAGACCCCAACATGTCAAAGGCGTACTTAACCGGGGTGGCCAGAGCCTCGCCGTTGGCATCAGTGGCCGAAATTTCAGCCTTGTGACGCCAGTTGCCGTACAGGAGGGCATTCCGGTCGTTAAAGCTCTGATCGTCCAGCTCCGCTACCGTACACTTCGAGTTGTACGGCACCGTGCCAAAGTCGAGGGCATTGCCGTTAACATCAACCTTGACTGTCTTATCAACAACCGTGTCATTGCCGCTCTTGCAAGTGACGTGCATATTCACGTAGTTGCGGTTCATGTAGCGGTAGTACTCGTTGTACTGCTGCCTCATGTTGAAGTTACCCACGGAGTAGTCGAGTCTGCCGTGTGCAGAAGTAGCTTCCGCCACCTTCTGTAGCGACAGCTTGACTTCCTTGTACGTCAGCTTGTTCGTAGCGGTCAAGCCGGTAGTAGTACCGTCCTTGCCGATGATGAACTTGCCGGCGGTAGCACCTTCGGCACCGAACACAAAGTTACCTTCAGCGCCAACAGCAGTGTAAGGAGTCGGCTCTACGCCCTTCATGGTCGTAGATTCATCCAGCGACCAGGACACTTCGGCAGACACGCCGGCGGTGTTACCGCTCGGGGTTACCTCGCGGATGGAGCACTTGGAACCGGAAGGAAGGTTTCCAGAAGTCCAGGTCTTACCAGCCTCGATACTGAACTTGTTAGGAGCATCCTGGGTACCAATCTTGGACCCGTCCGGGGTCACACACCAGTACTCGAAGTTGTACTTGCCGTCAACAATCGCAGCGTTGGAGTCAGAGGCAATCGCCTTCGTGACGCTGAACTTGCCGTTCGCGTCAGAGTAGACGTTATCTACCTTGACCTCAACCACGTTGTCCTTCTCGACTACGAAGTCGTTCTCCGACAGGGTAGCCGACAGGGTCGAGCCTTGCTCAGTTTGAGAACCGGCCTGGTCCTCGGTGATATGGCACTTGTAGCCGACAGGGATGTTCTCTGCGAACTGGTAGCCCTTATCGGTGACTTTCGTTACCTTGCCTTCCACCTTTTGGGTGGCATCCTTCGGATCAGCACAGGTGTAGGTGAAGTCGTAAGACTCCTTCACCGTGATGTTCTTGGCGGCAGTAACCGACTTAATAATCTTAAACTTGCCCAGCTCGCGCTCGTAAGTGTTGACTACCTCGACGGTCCGGCCCTTTTCGGTATTCAAAGTGACCGTAGCGGTCGCCTTGTCGGAAAGGACGTTCTCGCCTTCCTTCATCTGAACGGTCCAGGTGTGTCCAGCCACCTTTGCGCTGGCGTCAGATTCGGTGATGGTACAGGTCGCACCGACCGGGATCTTCACACCGTTCACATCAGCGCTGAACTCGGCCTTGTCAGTGTTCTTAAAGGTCTTGCCGTCCATGATGACGTGTTCGGTGTTATCAGTCGGGTACTTACAAGTCGCCGAGAGCTTGACCTCCTTAGAGCCAACGTTGGTGTTCTTACCAGCCACGACGGTCTTGCTGACCACCAGCTTGGTGTCGGGCACCGTGAAGTCGTTGGTGGCGCCAATCATCAGCGCTTCGTCTTCCTTATCCACGGTGAATGCCACGCCGTTGGCCTGAGCACTCGCGTTGGTATCGAAAGGCTTGACTTCCTTGCCGTCAACCGGGTCAGCGGAGCCGACAGTCCACTTGGTCGTGGGCTTCTCGTTAGCCTGAGCGACTGCCGGTTTCTCCCACACGACACACTTGGTGCCTACGGGGAGCTTCTCAACCGTGACCGGGTCGCCACCGGCGCTCAGGTTGTAACCGACACCGTTCTTAACCTCTCCGGCCGGGGTCTGGCAGGAGTAGTTGAAGTAGAACTGTTCCTTGTGGTTACCAGCGTTGTTACCGGTGAGGGCGGCCTTGTAGAACTTAAAGCCGGTCATCTTTTCGGTGTAAACGTTGGTAGCGGCGAACTGGAAGACCTTGCCTTCAGTCACGGTCTGTTCACCGGATGCGAGGCCCTGACCTGCCGGAACGAAGGAGGTCGACACGTACTTCAACGGGTTCGCGTTCGGGTTGTTCACCAGCTGTTTGTTGGTGGCATCCAGTTGAGCCTTCGGCTCAGCCACGGAACACACCGAACCCTTCGGCACCACAATCTCTGCCGATTCCTGACCGGCCTTTACTTCGATGAAGTCAGCCTTGGCCTGAGTACCAAACGGAGTGGCCTGAGTGTAGGCCTTGCCGTTCGGGGCTTTACAGTTGTAGGTGAACTTAAAGGTGGCGTCGGGGGCAAAGACGGCTCCGCCCTGGACAACCTTCTTAATGGTGAAGCTCGCCTTGTCGTATTCCAAGGTGTTCTTAGCTTCCAGCTGCAACACCTGAGACTTGCCATCCTTTTGTTCGGGAATGGTGAACTGCTTGTAGCTGGAGTTAGCGCCGCTGCCGTTGGCGAGGTTCGTCACCCAGGACGGGGTGACGGTGACGCCGTCAATCTCTACCGGCTTTTCCTTGATGTAGCAGGTGGTGCCGACCAAGATGTTGTCAACGGTCTTGGTTTCCCCAGCCTTGACGTCCAGGGTGCCGTTGGTCTTCGCGTCATCGTCACACTTGTATTCAAAAGCGAAGGTGGCGGGTTCAGCCTTGGCGTCGCCGTCAACGTTCTTGGTGACAGAGAACTTGCCGTAGTTGGCCTTCACCGTGTTGGTGGCCACAACCTCCACTTTCGGCTCGGTGCCTTCCTTGATGGTTACCACTGCGTCGTTTCCACCCAGCGACTGGGCATTGGTGTAGGAAACCTTGCTGGTAGCAGCCCCGGTGGACGGGTCGTCCTCGTGAATCATGCAATCAGTACCTGCCAGGTAGGACTTCGAGGTCCAAGACTGGCCAGCCTTCAGGTTGACGGTCATTGGGTCATCATCCCCACAGGTGACGCGGAACTTGAATTGCGTATCCTTCTTCAGCGGGTTCGCACCGTCAGCCTTGACTTCCTTGGTCAGCTTGAACGAACCCATCTTGTGTTCGTAGAGGTTGGTCGCCTTTACCACGACAGTTGCGCCGTTGGCAGGAACCTTGAACTTGAATCCATCAGCGGAGTTTTCCAACACGTTGGTTGCCGGAATTCCGGTTTGCCCGAAGTTCAAGGACTTAAAGTTAGCCCCAGGCACCGCGGTGCTACTCGGATTCTCGGTGATGGTACAGGTCATGCCGGCCTTAATGCCAGACGTGACGGCCACCGGAGCGCCATTAGCAGGGACAGACTGGTACTTCCAACCAGTGTCTGCGTTCCCGCCCTGGCAGCGATAGCGCAGCAAGAAGTCCTGGTTAATGGATTCCTTATCTCCATTGTCGAACCTGGCCTCCTTTTGCAGGCTGAAGGCCGCATCGGCGGGCTGGTAGTAGTTGACGAACGCAACCGCATCGACGAAGCCATTCTGAATCGGTTTCACCGCAATCGTGTTCGACTCGGTGGTTTTACCTGAAGCGTTCGTGTTCGAGACGACTACGTTGTAGCCTTCCGGAGCCTTCGGCTTGGTTTCGGTAACGGTGCACTTGGTGCCAACCGGCAGACCCTTGACTTCATAGGTCCACAGGTCGTTATCCGTATCGGTAGAGGCATCCTCGGGAAGCGAGAAACTTCCACCAGCCACACCGTTGTCACAGGTGTAGGTGAACTCGAACTTGCCACCGTTGGCAGCAGCCGCGGCATTCGCATCGATGTTGCTGTCACCCTGGACCAACTTCATAACCTTGAAGCCGCCAGTCTGTTCCTCGTAAGTGTTGGTCGCGATGACTTTGATGTCACCAGCCTGACCCATCACGAACTTGACCGAGGAACCTACCGTCGCACCATCCGCAGTGGCGTTAGTGGCAGACCAATTGGGAGCGGACATGTTGACCGGAGCGGACCGGTAGGTTTCCTCGATAGTGCACTTGGCGCCGGGAGTGACATCAATGGTGCTGGGCGTTCCCGCCTGGGTGCTATCCGTATTGGCCGCGCCGCCCTTAGCGGGAGCGTAGAGGGTCTGATCCGTTCCATCATCACAAGTGACGTGGAAAGTCACGTTGCCGCTAGCCTTATCGGTAGCACCAGTTGCAGCCTTCTCCAGAGTCAGCTGAGCCTTGTTCTTAACGATGTTAACGGTCTGATCCGCGTGCTCACCGGTGTGCTTGGCGATGATATTGAGCTTGCCGTAGGCAGAATCAATTTGTCCGCCACCGGCGTACTTCGGGTCGGAAGTCGCCAGGACTTCTTCGTAATAGAACTTATCGCCGTCCTTAACCTCGGAGGCCTTCAACTCGTACGGGAACAGACCCGGCAAGGTGCCGTTACCGATAATCATCGGGGCGGGGACAGTGTCGGTCAACACCGTGGTGGGGACTCCGCCGCTAACCTTCCTAAGCGTGCCAATCAGGTACTTGGCATTCGAACCGGTATCGGCGGGGATGTTCTCATACTTCAAATCATCGGTAAGGGTGATGACTTCATCCGTACGGGAGAACGTGGCGGTTTCTGCGCCTCCGGGCACCGAGTCAGCGCCATTCACCTTCGCGGTGGTGGAAATGGAAGGCTTCGGTTCGGGAACGTGGGTCCAAGATACTTCCAGTTTTCCAGAGACAGTGAGGTCCTTCTTTAACACCACGACCTGAGCTTGAGTGGGGCCGTTCGGCTTATCAATGAAGTAAGGATTCTCAACGTTCTTAACCGAACCCGCGAAGGAAATCTCAAACGCGTTTTGATTAGCAATCTTCAGGGTCACCCCATTGACCGCATCCTTCAGGCTAATCTTGTTGATGGGGTTACCGTCCTTATCAGTGGCACCTTGCACCGCAAGGTAAACCTGGTCACCAATTATCTGGCCTTCTTTAGAGCCCGGGTCGTAATCGTTCAACTTCACGGTCAACAGGGAAGTGCCATCGTTAGCCGGTTCCAGAGACACCTGATCGAGGTGCATGGTTTCCAGAGCTTTAATGACATTGCCATCCGGGCGATTCTGGTATGCAGTACGAGCTTGCTCAATGAGGGATTTGACATCGGTAACACCCGCATCACCCCATGACATCTTGTCAAGGTTCCAGGCACGCCCATTATCGGTAATGCCAAAAATGACCATCCAGATTGCGTTCTGGTAATGACCCCAGTTGGCACCATTACTATTCTTGGCGAAATGCCAAGCCAGGGCCTTAACGGTTTCTGCCTTCTCAGGGTTATCTTTAGCCCAGTAGATTGTGGATTTGGAAGGGTCAGTGTAAATCTTGTGTCCGCCAGTTTGGAAACCATAGAAAGGCTCCACGCAGAAACTCGCCTGTCCGTCTACTTTGAAAGAGTTCGTATTATCGCTGGGATACAGAGCCAGGAAATCAATTGCGGGATGATTTGCCGTACCTTCATTTCGATGCTTTTTCCCCCATTGCCAGACATTTGACTGGCCTTTTTTATCGGCTGTCCAGTTCTTAACCAAGATAAATGAACCCACGGGAACGATAGGTCCGTTTTCTTCACAAGCCTTAATGCCGGGGAACTTAGAGGCGCTGGGAGCTTTGCTGTATTGCTCTTCGAACCAGTCCATGCCCTGCTTGAGCAGATTATCGAACTGGGCGTTTAGGTTATCCACCATTTTTTCCTTGGTGGCAGCGTCGATGTTATGGTCCTTCACGAACTGGTCCAGTTGATCCATCACATCCGCTTTAGCGTCATCGACCTGTTTTTTGAAGTCTGCAATAGCGGTGTCTTTATCAACGCTGGGATCAAACTTGAGCTTGATTTCTTTCATCGTGGGCTCAAATTTGTAAGCGAAAGGAACCGCGCCGGAAACGACCGTCTGGGTCGGCGTCGGGTTCGCACCCCGGTCCTCACCCACAGCCGTCGGTTCAGAAGGCTCTGTCGAGGGTTCTGCGGAGGTGGCAGCAGGCTCGACCGGTTCTTCAGTAGTATTTGCAGGCAACTGCGGAGCATTGGCGGAACCGGTGGACTCGGTGGAGGTACCCGAGTCGCCGGAGGGGTCGGCAGTCTTGCCAAAAATCCGCGCCTGAGTCGCGCCCGTATCTGCAGGAGCGCCAGCCGCTGCCATCGCTTCGCCTTCGATGGGTTCTAAGCTCAGGGTGAGGGTACCCTCATCTTCCTCAGGCTCAGCAGAATAAACAGCAGAACGGTTGGAGGAAGCCGCCTGGCTGGAAGATCCTGAGGGGTTAAAAGGTAGCGTAGTGGAGGAACTACCAGGGAAGATTACCCACGCCCCAAAACCCCTCTCGGTGTTAGCAGCAAGTTTTTTCTTAGCAACAGGGCCACGGTCGGGGGCAACCTGGTCTAGGGCATCGTAACCATCCCAGTAGGGGTCGCCTGCTCGGCCGACACCGCTGGCCTTGGTAATACATTCCTTGGGTAGGTAGTGCGCTGTGAAATCCCCGACCTGGGCTGTCTCGCCGTAGTGCGCCGCAGCTTCCTGCGGGTCTTTAGTCGAGAACAACTGTCCGGTATATGCCAACCTGTAGCGCACATTGCCGTTGGAACCGACATTAAAGTTTGCATCAGGCGAAACGGTCACCGTGGGATGAACCGAAGCCTGGGCTGCCGGAGTGGCCGCCAAGGAGGGCATAACCAAACCGCCAACGGCCCACGCCACGGCGATAGCCGAAGCTATCACCCCCGCGGTCCAGTTCCGGCTCTTTTTACCTTTTTGCTTATAGCTCACCAAAGTGGGCTTTCCGGGCTGATTTTGCCGCGGTTTCTTGGCTATAGCACTCATGCTGAATACCTCCATATTGTTAGCCATTTCTTCGGTCTGGGCCCTGGTGGGGACACTTCACCTGCTTATATACAGTGATAAGAATACCAGGTTTCCCAGCTATCTCCAAGAGTACTTCCAGGATTGTGCTGACAATCTGACTATCACTCCAGAGTCGTTCGGTAAACCCCAGTATTGCTTTAGGAAAACTCAGCTTAACCGGGCAAAATTCGCCAAAAATAGCGGCAGTTTTCAGCGCCCTCCAAGAATGCGAAGCTGAGTTTGTCACCTCGAACCGGGGTTCCAAAACGGCAAATAAACAGTAAAAAGTGCGTTTTTCTGCAAAATTCCCCAGTATTTTCCGCAAACCTTAAAATAACCTTAAAAATTGAATTCGAACCTGAGAATGAAGCCTCCCACCGGCGCTTTTGCCGTCTAATTCGACCTGCAACACCACCGCTGCGGAACCGACCTGGTGAAAACGCCTTCGTTCTCGAACACAAATCCCCGCCTAGGCGACGCCGGAAAATCGACCAGACATTTCCAGGATTCCTTCAGACTACACGAGGCCCCGGTTTCAGATAATGAAACGGGGAAACCCTCGGATATGGACAGAAACCCCCAAAAATCCGCGAAAAATCCCGGTGAAAGAATTTGGAAAAACAACTTGTAATTTCCTGAAAATCGGGTATAGTTGACTGTATAGCGGCGTTGATGCTGGACTTGTCCGTAATCAACTGTCCGCGGGGAGAGAAATATGGAGGAACCATGCAGACACAAAAGAAGGGCGTATTTGCCGCAGTGGCGTTAGCCCTAGTGGTAGCTTTGAGTACCCTACTGCCTGCTCAGGCTGCCGACCACGAATCCAAACTGACCGGAAACACTCAAGTACAGCCCGTAGAAATCTCCTACGGCAGCTACGAACAGGTTCTGGTGGAGGTCAGCGCCGACTAACTCAGTCAGCCACAGCCTCATGACCCGCCGTAAAACGGTGGGTCTATTTTGTTATACTTAGCGGTTTTTGGGATGCTGAGGTTTTGAACCGCAGATTTTTGGATTGCCGTTTTTGTGCACTGCTGATTTTGCGCCGTCGATTTCGCTTTCTCCCGGTTTCCTCTCCTGCCGACCGCGCCGCCCCGAACCCACTTCGGGCTACGATAGCCTTACACACTTCGGTGCGAGCCCCGGCCTAATGAGCACATTGGCCCGGCGAACACCAAGCTCGGGCCGACCCAGATTCGGCGCGTGCCCCGGCCTTGTGCAGGCCTAACCCTGCGCGAACCCTAACCGCATACCCAGAAGGAGGAACGTATGGAACGCAGTAAAATACTGGAAACCCTGCAGGAACACGGTGTCGAATACAAGCTGGTGGAACACCCGCCGGCCACGACCATCGAGCTGGCGGACGAATATATCGAGGGCCACGAGGGCGTGCGCACCAAGAGCCTGTTCCTAACCAACCGAAAAAAGACCCGCACGTACCTTTTAATTACGGACGAGTTTAAACAGATTGACCTGAAGGGTTTCGCGGATACGGTCGGGGAAAGCCGCCTGTCCTTCGGATCCGGAGAGCTGCTGGCTCAGACCCTCGGCCTGGAACCGGGAGTCGTCTCGCCCCTCGGAATGATTGATCCCGGCCACCGTTCGGTCGCGCTCTACCTAGACAAAGCCATGATGCAGGAGGAAATTTTCACCTTCCATCCGGGCGACAACCGCGCCACCCTGTTCCTGGGGACCCAGGATTTCCTGCGACTCTATGACGAGCTAGGGATTGAATATCATCTGGTGGAGGTGTAATTCCGCACGCTGGTTCCGCGGCCGGTTGGGTCGGCTGGCGGACTTTATTGGCCGAGTCGGAGCGGTTGGCCGGTTTGTCTGCCCGGCCCGGCCGCCGACGCGGGCCCTCAGCCGGAAACACCGCGCTTGTGAAAACCTCAACGTACCCCACCACGCTTGTGACATCGTCAGCACATACCGGCACGAGATGGCCCTGGTTACATAGCGTCGATGAGGTCGCGCACCAGACCGCTGGGAGTGGCGTTCATTTTTTTGGCCAAGGCGGTGATTTTGTTTCTCCGGGCTTCGTCCAACCGAATTGTGAAAGGTTGGGCATTTTTTCCGATGGTAACGGGCCTGCCGGGCTTGGAGGGGGCGAGATGCGAACCCGTGTACTCGGGTTCGGTCTCTTGGGCGGTGGCCCATTGCTCGATTTGTTCATCGCTGTAGGTCGTGCCGTTTGCTGCAGTCCAATTCATTTTTCCAGCCCTACCTCTCTCAATGTTTTCCTGGTTGCCATTACGTATGACATATATTGTATTACTAAAGCGTACAAGGCATTTTCACGCTGAGACGTTGCCCGTGACACCACCAATCCAGCCACAGCCAAGCACGCTGTAACCACCCCGCTTGTGAAAGTCCCCACGCAACCCACCGCGCTTGTGACATCGTCAGCACATGCCGATGCGTACCCCCGCCCGCATACCCCGCGAATTTGCGCAAGATAGCGGGTTCGGGTAGTATCTTCTGGTGCCCAAAGGGCCTATAGCTCAGTTGGTTAGAGCGCAGTCCTGATAAGACTGAGGTCGCTGGTTCGAGCCCAGCTAGGCCCACCAACCCCGAATCGTCGGGGTTTTTTCATAACAAACGGGGCTATAGCGCAGCTGGTAGCGCATCTGCTTTGCAAGCAGAGGGTCGGGGGTTCGAGTCCCCCTAGCTCCACCGGACAGACATACCCGCAGTTCATTTTCTTGCTTTGGTGAGACGAACCCCGCGCCGAACTTGGGGCAGAATCCCGCTATGGATATGAGAGTCAGCGGTACACCTCACTTCGGTGATCCACGTCAACAACCAAAATCACTAACTCACAATCGTCTATGTAGCAGATTATCCGGTAATCCCCTACGCGATAGCGCCACAATCCAGCCAGATTACCCACTAACGGTTTGCCTACACTGCGAGGATCATCAAGGTTGGCGATTTCACGAAGTTTGGAAGTAATCCTTTTCGCAATTTGCTGGTCCAGTTTGGCCAGAGAACGCTCTACACCCTTATCGAACCTAATCAGCCAAGCCAAGATGATCCTCTAGCTCGTCAATCGTCACAGTTTCCAGCCGTCCCCCGCGATAGTCCTCAACTTTTTTCAAGAGTCCATACTCGTATTCCAGTTCTGCGATGGATTCTTGCAAAGCCTGGGTGACGTAATACGTCCGGGAACGCCCCGTAGCCTTTGCCAGATTGTTGTAACGCTCAATCAACTCAGCAGGTAACCGCACCGCTGTCGGTACCGTAGAAACCTTAGTAGCCATAAAACCCTCGCCCCCTGCGCTGTAAACATCGTAATACATATAATACAATGCCGCGCAAAAATCATCCAGATTACGCCACGTCTTCGCCCAGACGGACCAGTCGACCAGTCGGCACCTACAGCGTAATCGGAACATGAACGGGTTGAAAACACTCAGTCAGGCTGTAACAAATCAGATATTGACCCGAGGTCTGTAAGACATTATCATAATAATGTAAGACGTTGGTTGCTGGAGGGTGTCAAATGAGTTCAGTTACAATCCGCGTTGATGCTGCAACGAAAGAGGCTGCTGCCTCTATCGCAGAGGATTTCGGCTTTGATTTATCTTCTGTCACCCGCGCTTTTTATCGCCAGATGGTGCGGGAACGGCGCATTCCCCTGAACCTGTCCTACCCAGAGCCCAACGAGGAATCAGAAAAATCGATTCACGAAGCCGAGGAAATCATCGCCCAAGGCGGCACGGGGCGCTTCAAAAACGCCCAAGAAATGTTTGACGACCTGGGAATTTAATATATGTCACCGCTGATTCCTGATTACACCTCTAGCTTTCAACGCGATATTAAATCTCTAAAACGTAAGCATCGAGACACGACTGTGTTGCTTGAAGTCATCAGGCTCATTCTCGAAAATACCCCGGCATCTCATGATGCGCTGCTTCGACGACACAACGCACATACGTTAAAAGGTAGTTGGGCAGGAAGCAACGAATGCCATGTGGCAAATGTTGGTGATTGGCTCTTGGTGTGGCGCACGGGCAACGGCATCGCCGTGTTTCAACGCACAGGCAGCCACGACGACATCTTTCGGTGAATAATTTGTCACTGGTCGGCGGACGTTATCCTAAAAGTACATCCCCGCCACAGCGCGGGAGTTCCTGGCGGCGTGGTTTTTTGATAGGTTCGAGACATGAATAAAACCCCTGGAACGCCGGACCTGTTGGTGGTTGGTACCGGCTTATTTGGCCTCACTCTCGCGCGGGAAGTTGCCGAAGCTGGATATAAGGTTGTCATGATTGACCGTCGGGCACACTTGGGCGGCAATGCCTGGTCCGAACCCGAGGCCCAGACTGGCATCGAAGTTCACAAGTACGGTGCTCACCTGTTCCACACCTCCAACCAGCGAGTGTGGGACTACGTCAACCGCTTTACCAAGTTCACGCCTTACATTCATAAGGTTTACACGACGGTCCACGGCGAGGTTTTTCCCATGCCCGTGAACCTCGGCACCATCAACCAATTCTTCCACGCCGCCTACACTCCCGACCAGGCCCGCGAACTCATCTCCCGGCAAGCCGAGGAAATCCAAGGAGAGGACGCCAACGAAAACTTTCGCACGAAAGGCATCTCCCTGGTCGGAAAGCCCCTGTTCGAAGCCTTTTTCGAGGGCTACACCGCGAAACAGTGGCAGACCGACCCCACCGAACTACCGGCCTCTATCGTCTCCCGCCTCCCAGTTCGCTACAACTACGACAACCGCTATTTCAACGATACTTACGAGGGTTTACCGGTTGACGGATACGGTGCTTGGCTGACGAACATGGCCACCCACGAAAACATCACCGTTCACCTGGACGTGGACTTTTTCGACGAAAGCCCCGATAACCCCTGGTCAAAAACCGCTACGGTCGGGCGTATTCCTGTCGTCTACACCGGGCCGATTGACGAATACTTTGCCTACAGCGCGGGCGAGCTGGGGTGGCGCACCATTGACCTGGAACTGGAAGTGAAACCGACTGGGGACTTCCAAGGCTGCCCGGTCATGAACTACGGCGACCCCTCTGTGCCCTACACGCGCATCCACGAGTTCCGCCACTTCCACCCCGAACGCGCCTCTCGCTACCCCGCGGACCAGACCGTCATCGCACGGGAATATTCCCGCTTTGCCCAGCGCGGCGACGAACCGTACTACCCCATCAATAAGGACACCGACCGCCAACGCCTGGAGAAGTATCGCGACCTGGCCGCCGCCGAACCAAACGTGCTGTTCGGCGGGCGTTTAGGTACGTACAAATACTTGGATATGCACATGGCTATCGGGTCCGCTCTGGCACGCGCCGAAGCGGTAGTGTTGCCGCATTTACGCGGGGAACGCCCCTCCATTTCCTTTGTGGCCGGACAGGACGAGTAACCGGAAGATTCGCTTTACCCGGTGAAAAACCGGATATTTCGCTACCATTAACTCAGGCAAACTTGAGCCACCGGTACTGGCACCCGCCAACCGGGTCGGGAGTCCGGCGTGACATCGGCGCAGCACCCCCGGCAAACCCGCCAACCGTGCAGGTCAGCCTATACCGAGAGGACAGCTTTGGAACACAACATACCCTTAGCCATCGCCCTGCAGGTGGTCGGGTCGTTTTGTTTCGCCCTCGCTGCCCGGTATCAAAACAGCGCAATCCGCCACGAGGTCAAACACAACCAAAGCCGGCGGCGCCTGAAATCCGACCAGCTCCTGGCGAGCCTGAAAAACCGCCGGTGGTGGCAAGGATTATTGCTGATGGGAATATCTTTGGGGTGCCAGATTACCGCCCTGTTCTTTGCCCCGGTCACGGTAGTGCAGCCCGTGGGACTGCTGGCTTTCCCCTGGTCCATGATTTTGCAGGCTCGGGTCGCTCGCCAGCGGATTCGCAAGCGCGAGGGGGCTTTGGTCGCGATGACAGTGCTGGCCACCGGGGTTTTTACCTTCCTGGTGTCCTACTATTCCGCGCCGGATCAGCCCCTCACGGCCATCAAAGTCTTTATCGGCGCCATCACGATTTATATCCTGGCCGGTACTTTCGGGGCGTTGGGCGCAAAAGGGCCGCGCGTGTGGCGCTCTTTTTTTTGGGGCAGCGGTGGGGCTATGTTTTACGGTCTGGAAGCCTCGCTGGTACGTACTCTCATCATTTTTGTGCGCCAGCATAACTGGGCAGACAACCCGATGTTTTGGATAGTGCTGGTGGTTTTGGTCATTGGTTCGCTGACCGCCGGGTGGATGGTGCAACAGGGTTACGCCACCGGACAAGCCGAGCTGGTCGTCGCCTCGATGACCATCACTTCTCCCATCATCGCGGTGTGTTTCGGCATCGCCGTGCTGGGTGAGGGCAAGAACTTCACCGCGGGAGTCACGTTGGGGATTATCGCCTGTGGGTTGGTCGCCATCGCTGGGATTATCGGGCTGACCCACTTGAAAGCCCATCAGCCCATCGTTTTGGAACACACCGCCGGAATCGCTATAGATTCGCCCTCGACTCACGAGGAAAATGCCGACCCGGCGAACCGTTCGGACGACGGGGTCGACGCCCCGGGGCCGGACACGCCCACCGCAAGCTAGTTGAACCGATAGAGGTGCTGGGCCAGACGGTAGGTCTTAACCGCGGCCCACTTCAGCGGCGGTTTTTTCACGCTCGAACCCAGAACCAGCGGGTGACGCTTTAGGTTGCGCGCCATGCGCGGGCTCTTGGCGTAAATGTGTTTCCACATCTCATCGCGCATCCGCATCGCTTCGTGATCGCCACGCACCAGCGAAAACGCCGAAGAAGCCGTGACGATCAGAGCCAGGAAACCTTCCATATACTTTGCCAAGCGCGGGTTGGAAACATCGTCGGGCAGGGTGTAGGCATCGACCATCGCCCGGGTGACCCGCATCTGTTGATCGAGGCGGCCCAGCATGACAGTCTCGTTGACGGACTGGTCATCACGCCCGATAAAGTAGTGATACAGGTCAACCGGTAAATAGTACAGTTTCTTAACATAAGGGAGGGGAACATAGACAAAAATGTTGTCTACATAGAACGTGTGTTTGGGCATGACCATCCCGGATTCCCGCAGCACCTGGGTGCGGTAAACCGTGGAGTGCATCAGGATATTTTGCCCCACCCCGAAGTTTCCGACCTGATTCCAGGTGATAACCCGGTTCAGCGGCAGAGCGCGGTTGTAGCGGATGACTTTGCGCGAACCTGTCAACACGTGCTCGTACACATAATTACAGACAACCAGGTCAACCCGCTCATTATGTGCCAGGAACGTTCTCAGCTTGGACATCAGCAGGTTTAACCCGACCCGGTCCAGCCAGTCATCCGAGTCAACCACCTTAAAGTAGTGGCCGCGAGCCGCCTGCAAACCCGCCATCACCGCACCGCCATGACCGGCATTCTCCTGGTGAATGACCCTGATTTTGTCAGGCATCGCCTGCGCCCACTTGTCGGCTTTCGCCCCGGTATTATCCTTTGAGCCGTCATTAACAATGATGATTTCGGTGTCCTCACCCGCCCCAATCATCGAGGAAATACAGGCGTCCATATAGTCCTCGGAGTTGTAGCACGGAATGACAAAAGTCAGGGTTATCTCGCGTTCCGCCGGGTTCTGAGAAGGGTTTGCGGTTTGCGCGGTGTGATTCGTTTCTGCCATCGGGTTCCTTCACTAGATTTCGTTGTTATTTCGTCAATCCCCGTCAGTCGGGGAGGGGCTCAATCGTCCGTCATTACCACGTGTAGCCCACCCACCATGCGGGCAATCAAGTTGTAAATCACGGCAGCCAGCCAGCTCAGTACAGTCAAAATAATAATCTGGAGTACGCCAAAAATCGCGACCAGAGCAATTGTCCGACTAAACGTCAAAGCGTCAACCAGGTTCACCAATGCCGTGGCGGACAGCGCCTGTAAAAACCCTTGCATGGAGGAAAATACGTGCAGCATGTCCAGCACAATCCACAACACGATAGACGCAACCAGCATGACTATGGACAGCGCGACCGCGACCAGGAATCCAATCTTCATGGCCGAGAGCGGATTGATGCGGGACAAAGTCAGCTTCACGCGGCGCACATCAGGCAAATCGGCGGCTTCTTCGCGTTCCTGCATTCGCTTCGCTGCCTCCATACGCCGAGCCGCCCGGGCCGCTTCCCGCTCGGCTTTCTTGGCAGCCTTGGCGGCCGCGCGATCGTCGGCATAAGTTTTCACTGAGGTGGCTGGGGCTTCAGGCTCCTCAGCCTCATCGGGTTGACTGTCAGTCGAGGGTGGATCCGCCGGCGATTCCTGAGGGGTTTGACCTGTCAAGCCGGCCGTGTCTGCCGGCGGAGGCGGGGGAACCGGTTTTGTCGCCTGACTATCGGCCTGCAAAGCACCTGAATAGGGGTCGGCGTGGCCCAGCTTGGCCCAGGATACGCTGGGATCTTCGCTATCCTCAGCCGTATCGGGATTGGGGGCGGGATTATTCCCGTCAGATGTTCCGTTTATCCGCATGTTCCATCCCCTTCAGATGTTTTCTCGATTTTAGAGCCTAGCCACCGGCGGCTCAATTCATGATTCTCGGTTCTCACTGTGACGATTTAGAGGACTTTTGCAATATATCGCACAAAGTGGGAAATCCCGCATCGCTCATTCTCGCTATTCCTCCAGCTGCGAATCATTGTCCACGTTGAGGGTGATAGCAATTACCCCGTCGCCCTCATCAGCCCGGGAGAAAATGACGCCCTGAGTGTTGCGCCCGGTCCGGCTGACTTCATCGACCCGGGAACGCACGATTTTGCCTCCCGCCATGATGACCAGCACTTCCGAGTCCTCCTCGGTGACCAGCGCGCCGACCAGGTCGCCACGAGCCTCAACCAGGTTCGCGACCTTAATCCCCAGGCCGCCGCGGCCCTGCACCCGGTATTCCGACAGCGCCGTGCGTTTCGCAAATCCGCCCTCGGTCACCACGAACAGGTCCGCGTCCGGGCGCACCACGTCCATGGTCAACAGCTCATCCTTGGTCCTAAACCGCATCCCCGTCACGCCGGACGTGGCCCGACCCATCGGGCGCAGCTGCTCATCGCTGGCGGTAAACCGCAAGGATTGGCCGTGACGAGACACCAAAATCAGGTCGTCGGTCGCGTCCGCCAGGCACGCGGAAACCAGCTGATCCGCCTCCCCGGCATCGTCCTCGCGCAGTTTAATCGCAATCAACCCGCCGGTACGGTTCGTGTCGTAATCGGTCAGTCGAGTCTTTTTCACGAATCCGAGCCGAGTCGCCAACACCAGGTAGGCTTTGTCCTCAAACGAGGAAACCTGCAGGACCTGGGCGATACGTTCCTCGGGCTGGAAAGCCAGCAGGTTCGCCACGTGCTGACCTTTCGAGTCGCGCCCGCCTTCGGGAATCTCGTAGGCTTTCGCGCGATACACCCGACCGAAGTTCGTAAAGAACAGCAGCCAGTCGTGCGAGGAGGTCGTAAAGAAGTGCTCGACCTGGTCCTCTTCGCGCAGCGTCGCGCCTTTAATGCCTTTGCCGCCGCGATGTTGAGACCGGTAAGCGTCGACCCGCGTCCGTTTCGCGTAACCGCCACGAGTTATGGTGACCACCACGTCTTCTTCGGGGATGAGGTCCTCCATCGACATTTCCCCGTCAAAAGGCACGATGGTGGTTTTGCGTTCGTCGCCCCACTTTTCGGTGATTTCGCCGAGTTCCTCGGACACAATGGCGCGCTGGCGTTCGGGGCGGGCCAAAATGTCTTCATAGTCGGCGACTTTCGCCTCTAATTCGGCGTGTTCGTCCAAAATCTTTTGGCGTTCCAAGGCGGCCAACCGGCGTAGCTGCAAAGCCAGAATCGCGTCAGCTTGAACCTCGTCCACCTTGAGGAAATCCATCAACCCGACCCGGGCGTCTTCTGCGGTCGGAGAGCGGCGAATCAACGCGATAACTTCATCGAGCGCATCCAAAGCCGCCAGGTAGCCTTGCAAGATATGCAGCCGTTCCTGGGCTTTTGCTAACCGGAAAGCGGTGCGGCGTTTGATGACATCGACCTGGTGGGCGGTCCAATAGTGGACAAAACCGTCAATAGACAGGGTCCGCGGCACCCCGTCAACCAGCGCCAACATATTGGCGGGGAAGGAATCTTGCAGCTGGGTGCGTTTATACAGGTTATTCAGCACGACTTTCGGAACGGCGTCGCGTTTCAGCACCACCACAATCCGGGTTCCGGCTCGGTCCGATGTTTCGTCACGAATATCCGCAATGCCCTGCAACTGGCCGTCTTTGACCAGTTGCGCAATCTTGACCTGCAGGTTATCGGGGTTGACCTGGTAGGGCAGCTCGGTCGCCACCAGGCAGGTGCGGCCGTTGAGTTCCTCCACGTTGACCACCGCGCGTTGGGTGATGGAACCGCGGCCGGTCCGGTAGGTTTCCTCAATCCCGCGCCGACCCAGAATCGTGGCGCCGGTGGGGAAATCCGGGCCTTTGATGCGTTGCAGGCAGGCCTCGAGCAACTCTTCACGGGTGGCTTCAGGGTTTTGCAGATACCATTGGGCGGCGTCAGCGACTTCCCGCAGGTTGTGGGGCGGAATCCGGGTCGCCATGCCCACCGCGATACCTTCCGACCCGTTAATCAGCAGGTTCGGGATGCGGCTGGGCAGCACGGTTGGCTCTTGGGAGCGACCGTCATAGTTGTCCATGAAATCGACGGTGTCCTCGTCGATGTCACGCACCATTTCCATGGCGAGGGCCGCCATCTTGCATTCCGTGTACCGAGGCGCGGCCGGGCCGAGGTTACCGGGGGAACCAAAGTTGCCTTGACCAGCCACCAAGGGGTAACGCAGTGACCAGGGCTGCACCAACCGGGCTAGTGCGTCATAGACCGAAGAATCCCCGTGTGGGTGGAAGTGACCCAAAACGTCGCCTACCACGCGCATACACTTGGAATACCCGCCGTTCGGGCGGTATCCACCGTCATACATGGTGTAGATGACGCGGCGGTGTACCGGTTTCAGCCCATCGCGCACATCGGGCAGGGCGCGGCCCACTATGACGCTCATGGCGTAGTCCATGTAGGACTTTTTCATCTCTTTTTCCAAATCCACCTGCATGACGCGGGGGGATTCCGCCTCGGTAATCACGGGGGCATCAGGATGAAGGATGTCCTCGACTTCGGAATCGTTGTTGTCTTGGTTATCAGCCATTTCCCTTGTCTTTCAATAGCTTGGTGAGAGTTTCACCGTGGCTTGTGGTTGTCGTTCGCTTAGATATCCAAGAACCGCACGTCTTGGGCGTTGCGTTGGATAAAGGCGCGCCGCGAACTCACGTCCTCGCCCATGAGCAGCGAAAATACTTCGTCAGCGGAAGCGGCCTCGTCCATCGTGACCTGTTTCAACAGTCGCACGCTGGGATCCATCGTGGTTTCCCACAGTTCCTGGGCGCTCATCTCGCCCAAGCCTTTGTAGCGTTGAATCCCGCCTTCCTTGGGCATTCGCGCCCCGGAGTCCAGACCCAAGCTGACCAGCTTGTCCTTTTCCTTGTCGGAATAGACGAACTGGTGAGGTTTGTTGGACCACTTCAGGCGGTAGAGCGGCGGGGTGGCCAGGAACACGTGACCGTTTTCGATGAGCGGACGCATATAGCGGAACAGCAGGGTCAGCAGCAGGGTGGTGATGTGTTGGCCGTCCACGTCCGCGTCCGCCATCAGCACAATCTTGTAGTAGCGCAGTTTCGACAGGTCGAAATCTTCGCCAATCCCGGTGCCAAAAGCGGTGATGAGGGACTGGATTTCTTTGTTGTCCAAAGCACGGTCCAGGCGGGCCTTTTCCACGTTGAGGATTTTGCCGCGCAACGGCAGGATAGCCTGGTGAGCCGGGTCGCGCCCCGCCACCGCCGAACCGCCTGCCGAATCGCCCTCGACCAGGAAAATTTCGCATTCGGAAGCGTCCCGGCTGGAGCAATCCCGCAGCTTACCCGGCATTGAGAAGGAATCCAAAGCGGTCTTGCGCCGGGTCGCGTCCCGGGCTTTCCGCGCCGCGTTACGGGCCTGCTGGGCGGACTGGGCTTTGGAAATAATCGCCTTACATTCCGCCGGATGCGCATCGAACCAGTCCCCCAGCTGGGAATATACGGTTTGCTGTACGAAAGTGCGGGCCTCGGTGTTGCCGAGTTTCGTTTTCGTCTGACCCTCAAACTGAGGATTGCGGATTTTCACAGAAATCACGGCGGTTAAGCCCTCGCGGCAATCGTCGCCGGAGAGATTTTCGTCTTTGTCCTTAATGAAGCCTTTTTCCCGGCCCACCTTGTTCATCAGCGAAGTTAGCGCCGCACGGAACCCTTCCTCGTGAGTGCCGCCTTCGGTGGTGTTGATGGTGTTGGCGTAGGTATAGATGGATTCGGAGTAAGCGCTGGTCCACTGCAGGGCGATTTCCAGCGCCATCGCGTTATCGGTGTCCTCCACGCTGGCCTCAAAGTCGATGATTTCCTCGTGAATGACCTCGGATTTTTTGGTGGTGTTGATGAAATGCACGTAGTCGTGCAGACCGTTTTCGTAACAGTAAGACACCGAGCGGTGCCCGACCTTGGGAGAATCCGCCTCCCCGTCCTGATCTCCGGTCACGAAATCGCCTTCCGCAGTCACGTTGGGGCGTTCATCAGTGAGGGTGATGCGCAGTCCCTTGTTCAGGAAAGCCATCTGTTGGAAACGGGTCCGCAGGGTTTCATAGTCAAACTCGACAGTTTCAAAAATGTCCGGGTCCGGGTAAAACACCTGAACGGTCCCGGTTTCATCGGTGGGTTCGCCGCGGCGCAACGGCTGGATGACTTTGCCCCCGTCACCGAACTCGATATGCCACTGGAAACCGTCACGTTTCACGGTGGTTAAAATCCTCGTGGACAGGGCGTTTACCACCGAAATGCCGACCCCGTGCAAGCCGCCGGACACCGCGTAGGACGAGCCACCGAACTTGCCTCCCGCGTGCAGAATCGTCATGACGACTTCCACCGTGGGGCGGTGTTCACTGGGGTGTTCCGCCACCGGAATACCGCGGCCGTTATCAGCCACCCGCACCCCGCCGTCAGCTTGTAAAGTCACCTCAATATGGTCACAGTACCCAGCCAAAGACTCATCGACCGAGTTGTCTACCACCTCATAAACCAAGTGGTGTAAGCCCCGCTCCCCGGTGGATCCGATGTACATACCGGGCCGGACTCGCACTGCTTCCAGGCCTTCGAGGACCTTAATGTCAGAAGCGTCGTAGTGCTCCTCGGGCGTTTCAAAATCGCTCACGTTTGTGTCTCCTTTTTTCGGCTTTTTCGCCAATATAATCCTATCGAATTTTTTGGCGATTGCCCTTTAGAGACGCGTAAAGAGGGATTTAACAGGTTTTATGTAAAATTATGGCAAACCGGGTTTGGGGGGTCTGCGGGCCGTAAATCCCGGCTTTAGAGTTCTGGCAAGTTTTGTCATCAGGCCGGTTGGCCCGGTTTTAACCGTAGGTGTCGCGCGGTCCGCGCCCCGGAACGCTGCGCGGTCCGTGATTCCAGGACGGCACTTGGGGGCCGCGGATAATGATTTGGTTCACCACTCCGGCCCCGAGTCGCCGGGTCAGTTGTTTGAGCAGTTCGGGAAGCAAAAACTTCAGCTGGGTAGCCCAAGCGGTAGAGTCGGTACGGACGATGAGTTTGCCCCCCTCGAAACTCTCTACTGTGGAATGGGCCGCTACCTGAGCACCGACGTATTCTTCCCAATGTTTTTTTACGTCCGCGATTTCCAGCGGAGTCTGCCACCCCAGACGCCTAGCCAAATGTCCCAGGAGGAACCCGGCCTGTTGAGGGTCGTTACGGGAGGGACGTGACAGGTCGGTAAAACTGGCGGTGGCCGGTCCCGGGGCGGACAGTTGCTCGATGCGCTCCGGAGTCGAATCGAGGCTTTTGGCCAGGTCAGAGTAATATTTTTTCGCGATTTCGCGGTCCAGCCATTCCCGTTCGCTCAAACTGTCCGCGTCTGGCTCGGTGGTGGAAAACCCGCGCACTTTCCCGGTGAGAGGGTAAAAGCCCTGGCTGAACATGAGTTCCCGGTAGCGTTTTACGGAGCGGCGCGGCAGGGGGGAATGCATGGTGGGATACAACCCGGAATAGTCGATGCCTTTAGCCACGACTGACCCCCTCTCCTGCTGACGGTGACTGTCCCGCCATTATTCTGACATTATTGCAAAAAATCCGGTGCCGCTCCCTGACCGAGGGTCTCTACGCTGCTTTCACGGGTTTCTGGGTCCAAAGTGACGCGGTAGAACGCGGCGTGCAGGGCGTCGGGGATTTCGGTTCCGGTGGCGGAAGTAATAAACACCTGGTCGGCCTGGTCAATAGCCCACAGCAGGGCGGCGCGGCGCTGTTCATCGAGTTCGGCAAACACATCATCTAACAGCAACACCGGGGCATCGGCAAAATTCTCGCGCAGCAAGGAAAACTCCGCCAGACGCAGACTCAAAGCATAGGACCAGGACTCGCCGTGCGAGGCAAACCCTTTGACCGGCAAGCCGTGCAAGTGCAGCTCCAGTTCGTCACGATGCGGACCGACCAGGTTGACTCCACGCCGAGCCTCATCGGCGCGGCGCTGGACCAGGGCTTGGCGAAACGCGGCCGTCAATGAATCCGGGTCTGACCACAGGTTTTGTTGCTCATCTGGGGGCAGGTCAAGGGTTTTCGTGACACTATCCGCATATGTTAGGCCCACCGGGGCGCTATGTCCGGCAATCCGGGCGTACACCTGGGGCAGATACTCGCCCAACTGGTTTACCACCCGCGCCCGTTCGCTCATGATTTCCACCGCCGCCGGCACCAGGGCATCGTCCCAGATAGACAGCTGGATTTCATCTATCGGCGCCCGACGTTTCGCTAAGTCTTTTAAGTAAGCTCCGCGTTGACGGGCGACTTTCGTGTATTCGCTCAATGCCCCGGCCAAGGTCGGACGCAGCTGGATAGCGATGCGGTCCAAGAAAGTGCGGCGCGTAGCGGGATCGCCTTGGACCAGTTGCAAATCTTCGGGAGCAAACAGCACGGTAGACAGGTGTCCCAGCAGGGCGCGCGGGCGCACATTGTGCCGGTTTATCATGGCGCGATTGGCCCGGCCAGCCAACAGTTCCATCTCTAACAGTTCCCCGTTAGCCTCCGGGTCCGCAATGTCGCTACCAGGATGGATCCGGGCCCGGATTACTCCCGCGCGCGGCAACGCGGGTGAGCTGGCCGTGTCCCCGGCTTCGCGAAAAATCAAACCCGCATCCGTGCCAATCCGGTGCGAAGCCAGCACGGCCAGGTAGTTTATGGCCTCTATCAGGTTCGTTTTGCCCTGCCCATTGGCGCCGACAAACACGTTGGTTCCCGCCGGAAAGTGCACAATTACCTGACGGTAGGAACGAAACCAGTCCAGAGCCAGGTCGGAAACAAACACGCGACCCCCAGAAACCTCACTTGACCGTATCGAAAACTTTTAAATGCTGGTGCGGATGGGCATAATCAGGTAGCGGAACGTCAGGTTATCCTCGCCCGTTTCTTCCTTTTGACCGGTAATGACCACGGGTTTTGCCTCATCCTTGAACGACAAGCGCGCATAGGGCTCATCGATGGCGCCCAGGCCTTCCAGCAGCATTCGCGAGTTGAAAGACACCGCGATGTCCGGGCCGTTCAGCAGGGCGGGAATCGTGTCGCTAGCACTGTTCTCTCCGCCGTTGCCCGCCAGGAACTCTAGCTGACCGGAGGTAAAGCGCAGGGAAATCTGTTGATTAGAAAGGTTCGAGGACACGATAGCCACGCGCTTGGCCGTTTCAATGAACTGATCGACCTGGACCACGGCCGTAACATTAATCGGTTCAGGGAACAGACGGCGCACGTCAGGATAGTTTCCATCGTTAATCTGGGATGTAAACACCCGACCGTTCGCGGCCAAACCAATGAGGGAAGCGGGACTGTTGGCTGAACCCACCGCGATTTCGACATCGCCTGCGGTAGCAATGTTCTTTGCCGCATCGCTCAAGTTCTTGGCTTTCACCACCAGGTCTTGATTACCGCCCTGACCACCGGCCCACGGCATTTCCTTTAACGCCATCCGGTAACGGTCTGTCGCCAAGAGATAGAGCTTGTCCGGGCGCACCTCCAAGGAAATGCCCGTCAACAGCGGCAACGTTTCATCACGAGAGGCGGCCACCGCGACTTGTGAAATGGAATGAGCAAAAGCAGCGGCATCGACCTTCCCAACACTTTCGGGCAACTGCGGCAGTGGCGGGTATTCCTCAGAATGCATCATGATGAGGTTTTGTTTGAAAGAACCGCAGGTGATGTGCAGGTAGTTGTCCTCTGTAGCGAAGGTCACCAGGTCAGTTCGAGTCGGCAAGGCTCGTGCCGTTTCGCTGAGCAGTTTGCCGTCCACTACCGCCACACCGGGCTCAGTGACATCTTCGGCTGCGACCGTCACGCGGGAAGAAACTTCGTAATCATAGGAGGAAAACTCGACCCCGTCCTCTCGTGCTTCGATGCGTACTCCGGAGAGCACCGCCACCGCCGGACGAGGTGAAATGGACCGGGAACTCCATGCCACAGCTTCTGCCAAAGTATCGCGTCTCAACACGAGTTCCATGAAATTCCTCCCGAATGCTAAATGTTGTTATACAAACTCTAACCCAAAACCGCATAGTTGAGTACTCCCGTAGTTTGCCGAATTTTCAACCACGGGCGCGAGGTTCATGAGCCCCGACGATTCTTTGATGAAGGCAGAGAGGCGCAAAATAATTTAAAAATAATTATCTTCATAACCGGTGTGAATTCTGTGTAAAACCCGATTTTGCTAGGTGGGAGTTCGGAATCACAAATCTGTAGTTCAGTTGATAACTTTCGGGACAAACTTGGGGGGCCTGTGGATGAAATGCTGTCCACAATTTCTTCCACAGGCAATCCCCGAAAAATCCTGCTCTCTTCCCCAGCTTTGTCCACATTTGCGAGTTTGGCCTGGATTTTAGGTGCGGAAGAGGTATGAAGTGGGGTTTTGCGGTTTTTGGGTCAGGGTCGCGGGGGAGGACCCTAGCGACATCGAGGGAGCACCCTCCCCCATCGCGTCTCCGCTTCGCTCTCGCCGCGATAGGGCCCCCTCCCCAGCGTCGTACGGGTTCCTCCCCTCGCTCCCCTCCCGGTTCCCGGCGTTTGTTTAGTGAAAGTGACACAAGGCTCGACAGATTCCCCGCGACCTTAAACCGGTACACCGTAACTACACTCCATATTTCTTCGAGACGTCCCCAAGCACCTCGTGAACTCGAGAGATACTGTCCGCACCGCCCTTGTGAACAAAAAAAATGCGGCCGGGGTGAGAGAAACGTGAGGCGAGAAACTGTTGGAAAGGCAGTGGAACTAGGATTCGCGGGTGGCGCGGCGCACCGCGTCGGAAATGTCGGAAACAGACTTGAACGTTTGGGTGTCTTCCTTCATGGAGGCTGCGACCTTTTTATTGGCGTGCATGACGGTCGTGTGATCGCGACCCCCGAAAGCAGCTCCGACCTGGGGAAGTGACAAATCGGTCAGTTCACGGCACAGGTACATAGCGATTTGGCGCGGCCCCACCACGGTGCGCGACCGATTCGCGGAAAGCAAGTCCTCGGACTTCAACGCAAAATATTGGGCGGTGCAGTTAATAATCATCTCGGGAGTGATTTCTTTGGCGCCCTTGCCGGTCATCAAGTCGCGAATCGCCAGTTTCGCGGTTTCTATGGTGGCAGGCACGTGGTTTAGCGACCAATACGCCGTAACCCGAATCAACGCACCTTCCAAAGCGCGAATGTCGGAATCGACGTTCGACGCGATGAACTCCGCCACATCGTCGGGCATCTGCAGGTTTCCGGCTTGGGCTTTTCGACGCAAAATCGCGATGCGCGTCTCTAGGCTGGGGGGCTGAATATCCGCCATCAAACCCCACTCCAAGCGGGAACGGACCCGTTCTTCAAACCCTTTCAGCTCCTTGGGAGCCACGTCAGACGTGATGACGACCTGTTTTTGTGCGGTGTGCAGCGTATTAAAAGTGTGGAAGAACTCCTCGAGGGTTTGTTCTTTACCGGCTAGGAACTGAATGTCGTCGATGAGCAGGAAGTCGACTTCCCGGTAGCGAGCCTGGAAATCGGCGAAAGTCTGGGAGGCGATGGCGTTGATGAACTCGTTGGTGAACTCCTCGGAGGAAATGTATTTCACCTTCGATTCGGGGTACAGCTCCAGGGCGTAGTTACCGATGGCGTGCAACAGGTGGGTTTTGCCCAATCCGGGACCGCCATAGATAAACAGGGGATTGTAGGCTTTTGCAGGTGAAGCTACGACCGATTCCGCGGCCGCGGCGGTAAACGAGTTCGAAGAGCCGATTACGAAAGAGTCAAAAGTGTAGGTTGGGTTTAGTCCCGTGTTCGAGTCGATGTGCAGGACTTGGTGACTTTCCCCAGGTTCCCACACGGGTGCGGCGGGGGCGCTCGGCTGGACGGGCAGGGGTTGGACGGGTTCATAAGTTTGAGGTGCGGGCGCCACGTTGCCCAGGTTTTCGTCCACCGTCACAATCAGGTTGTTAATAGGGCGATTCAAGACCTCACCAAAAGTTGTTTTAAACAACTCGTAGTACTTTGACTCAATCATGGTCTTGACATCGTTGCTAGATACCGCCAAAACTGCCGCATCCCCGGATTCTCCCAAACCTTTGGATTGGCGAATGAGCGCTAAATCAAAGTCCCCGATTTTGCCTGAAGCACTGAGATTTTGTAGTGCTTGGGCCCAAAAATCGGTTGGTCCAAGGTCAGCGTTAACTCCGCTTTCCCAGGCCGCATTGTCCACGGTAAGTATCTCCTCGGCAGTTGCTTTTATCCAGATAAAACTGAATAAATCTTGCCACTTTTTGGTGGAATCCACAAAGTTATCCACAACCTGTGGACAAAGTTACAACAGTGTAACTCCGTAATGAAGTGCAGTTACATCTATGTTTTCCAATTTTTTCCGGGCCAATCCGCTTAGTCGGACTTTTTCGCTAATTTGCAACGAACCTGTTACCTGGGCTAAATTGGAACTTCGTCTTATGACTTAACTGCGGCTCGGGATTACCCGGGATTATTTTTCAGGAGAAAAAAGTGACTAAGCGGACTTATCAGCCCCATAATCGTCGCCGCGCCCACAAGCACGGCTTCCGTAATCGTATGGCCACCCGTGGGGGACGGGCGGTTATCAGCGCTCGTCGTCGTCGCGGCCGGAAGCGTCTGGCGGTCTAAGCCCAAGCTGATGCTGGCCAAAGCAAACCGGCTGACTCGCGCCCAGGACTTTCGCCTAGCGATGCGCGAGGGGTGCCACGCTCACGGCCCTAACCTGGTGTTCCATCAATATGTCGGAACGGGAGATGAACCGGCTCGCATCGGTTTCGTTGTGGCCAAGCGGTTTGTAAAGCACGCTACCGGACGTAATCTCATTAAGCGTCGTTTGCGTCAACTGGTGCGCGATCGCCTGGTGGAGTTTCCGGCGGGTTCTCTAAATGTGTTTTATGCCAAAGCCGGCATCGCTGAGGCGGATTATTCGCAGCTGGACAAGCAAGTCGGGACGGTGTTGCAAAAGATGGCCCGCAAACGCCACCAGGTTACGCACGTTTCGCCGCAGCCCGGTTCGTCAAGTTTCCCGCGCGGTAATGGCCGGTAAAAGTTAGGATAGATGCGGTGTTAACAGGCAAGACATTGTTGCGGTGGGGTTGGAATCTGCCAGCAAACTTGGCACGCTTGCTGATTCACATCTATCAACACACTTTGTCAAAAGCGTTCGGACCGGTTTGTAAGTACTATCCCAGCTGTTCGCACTATGCGGACCTGGCACTGCAAGTACACGGACTGTGGAAAGGCTCAGCGTTGACCCTGTGGCGCTTGCTACGGTGCAACCCCTACTCTGACGGTGGCGTGGACTACCCTCCGGTCAAAGGTTCCTGGACGAATCCCTGGACTGAACCTGGCAGTGTCAGCGCCCAAACTTATGACCTACTGCCCGGTCAAAACTCACTGTGGAGCGCCGGGGTGAGAGGGGAAACTATGGAAATGAAAGAAGGAATGGTGTCATGCTGCTGAGCCTGGTCCCGGCTGCTGGGGAAGCCAAATTGTCCCTCTATGATCAGATTTTGTACCCCTTTATGTGGGTTGTGGGTTGGATTTTGCGCGGTGTCCACGAGTTGCTGGAACTGTTCGGGGTCAAGCCCGGTGCCGGCATTGGCTGGGTACTGGCCATCATCGGGATGACTATCGTGGTGCGCCTCATTATCGTGCCACTGTTCATCAAACAGATTAAAGCCTCGCGCGCCATGAGCCTGGCGCAGCCCGAATTGACCGCCATCACCAAGAAATATAAGGGCAAACGCGACCAGCAGTCCATGATGCGTCAGCAGGAGGAAATGAAAGCCGTGCAAAAGAAGTACGGCGCATCCATGTCGGCCTCGTGCCTGCCCCTTTTGGTCCAGATGCCGGTACTGTTCGCACTGTATCGCTTGCTTTACTACATGTCGGCGATTGCGCAAGGGACCATGCCTGAACACGATTCCATCGGGGGGATGGGTCAGGAGCAAGCCAAAGCGCTGTGGGATTCCACGTTCTTTGGCGAATCGTTGGGTCAGACTATGTTCGGTCCGACATCTACCGTGCAGACCAAGGTTGTTATCGGCATTATGGTGGCTTACCTGGTCGTGACCATGTTTGTGCAGACGGCGTTCCTGTCGATGAAGAATATGAGTGACGAACAGCTCCACTCGGATAACCCGATGGTGAAGTCCACGAAGTCCATGATGTACTTCATGCCTCTGGTGTACCTGTTCACTGGCCCGGTCGTGCAGGTGGGATTGCTCATTTACTGGGTGACCTCCAACACGTGGAGTTTGGTGCAGCAGTACTTCATGATTCGGGCCTACCCAACTCGCGGTTCGGCAGCCGCTCGGTGGCGCGCAGACGCTCATGAACAGAAGTTCGACAAATACCGTGCCGAGCAGGAAAAACAACTCGATGCCGAATTGAAAAAGATTGAGTTGAACGAGGTGGGACTCAATCAGAAGGGCGTTCAGGTTGCGATGCGGGAAGCCCGGTTGGCCCATATTCGTAAGTTAGAGAAGCGTCGGATGGAACTGGGGTTGGACGAAATGAACTTCGGTTCGGTTGATGCTCAAGGTAAAGGTGGCCGGCAGCAGCGGATGCAGCCGGGTCAGAAGGGTTGGGAGGAATACCGGGCCCAGTTTGATCAAGACAAGGCAGAGGCCGAAGCCGAGGCGGAACCTGATCCGGACGAAGTCGGCAAAGATGGCCTGACTGCCAGCCAACGAGCCACCAAACAAGCTGAAAGACGTGCAGCCGAACGTAAAGCGAAGCAAAAGAAGTCAAAAAAGAAGCAAGGGAACAGGTAGACACGATATTTTCAGGGCAGCACGACGCACGGCGTCGCCTGGGAATCGAGGAGCATAAACATGAGTGAATCAATGGACGAGTTGGACATTATTGAGGAAGGCACCGAAGTCGTTGCCAATCGCGCCTCCAAAATGGAGCGACTGGAAAACGAAGGTGATTTGGCAGCTGATTATTTAGAGGAACTGCTGGACATTGTCGATTTGGATGGCGACATTGAGATTGATGTCGAGAACGGACGAGCCTTGGTAGCAATCGTTACCGGGGACGCCGAACCGGATCGTCGTTTGAAGCGGCTCATTGGCCGGCACGGCGAAGTGTTAGAAGCCCTTCAGGAACTGACTCGCTTGGCAGTACAGTCTCAAACCGGGGAACGTTCCCGGTTGATGCTCGATATTGCCGGTTACCGTTCCAATCGCCGCCTCGAGTTGCGCGAACTCGTGGAGCGCTTGGGTGCGCAGGTCCAGGAAACCGGCGAGCCGGTCCAGCTCAATCCCATGAATCCGTTTGAACGCAAGGTGTGCCACGACAAGGCAGCGGAAATGGGTTTGTATTCCGAATCCGAGGGCATGGCCCCCAACCGCTATGTAGTCCTGTCGCTTGACGAAGGCGATGATGAGGACTACGAGGACGAGCCTTTTGACGAATTTGATGACAACGCGGACGACGCTGGCGACGATTTGGCCGATGACGCGCAGACCCCGGACGATGACGCTCTTGATGACGACTCGGCCGTCTCGTCTGACGAAGCCTAACAGTTAGAGGCTCGCAGAGAGACTGACCGTGACAGATTCAGCTGATGATGAGCTGGCCGACGAAACTCCGGGTGAGATTCAGCTTGAACCGGAGCCGGAGGGCCTGGCCGATGTCTTTGATACCAGCGCCGACCAGATGCGCTACTTTGCGGACCTTCTCAGCCACGAAGGCTTGGAGCAGGGTTTGCTGGGACCACATGAGGCCGGTCGCATTTGGAGTCGCCACCTTTTGAACTGCTGGGTACTCAGCGAGTTTTTGCCTGAGGGCGTGCAGGTCGCCGATGTCGGTTCGGGAGCTGGGCTGCCCGGTTTGGTGTTGGCTATCGGTAGGCCGGATTTGAGTATGACTTTGATTGAGTCCATGGCTCGCCGCTGTGAGTGGCTACAGTTTTGCGTGGAGGAACTCGGTCTGGACAACGTGCGGATTCGTAACGCTCGTGCTGAGGACCTTCGGGGGAAACAGGCGTTTTCCTATCTGACGGCGCGGGCGGTCGGCAACCTTTCGACCCTGCTGGGCTGGACGGCGCCGCTGGTGAAAAAGCACGGCACGATGCTGTTCTTAAAAGGCGCTTCGGTCGAAGCGGAGATAGATAAAGCGAAAGCCAACTACGTGTTTGCCAAACAAAAGGTATCTCTGCCCGAGGTGCTCACCGTTTCCACACCTTTGACCGGAGAACCAACCCGCGTGGTGCGGCTGACTAAGAAATAAGCAATTGTTTCACGTGAAACATTTTGCTCCGGCGTTAGCCTGCTCTGTTTTGGGGCCAATGGGAGGACGAATGTGAGGCATTTTCGTGTCATCGGTTTGTTCAATTTTCTCCGAACACAGCCGGCTGGACCGCGTGGTTGACCTGTGAAAACAATTGTCAACCGGCGCAACCACGCGGAATACCTTGTGGACAAGATGTGGATAAGTTTTCGGCAATCTTGAATTTTTTCGTGGTCACCCATGAAGTAGACTGGAAGGAAAGAAGGGAGTTTTATGGTGGCAGAAAACGAACGGCCTAAGGTCGTAGTCCCCCATCAAATCGAGCGTCCGGATTCCATTCACCGGACCTTGCGTCCGCGGGTGCCGACCTCCGAGAACGAGACCCCCATCGCTCGTGAACTGCGCAAATCAATGGAGATGCGCCAGGCAATCGCCTCCGAGGATACTCCCCAGTTGCACCACAATCACATTGTGGCGGTTGCTAACCAAAAGGGTGGAGTCGGCAAGACGACCACCCTGGTCAATATGGCGATGAGCTTGGCGCAGCGCGGCGTGCAGGTGCTGGTCATTGACACTGACCCGCAAGGCAACGCTTCGACTGCCCTGGGCATCGACCACCACGTTGGCAACCCCTCACTCTATGACGTTTACACCGGGCACTCTACCCTGGCGGAAGTCGCTCAGCCTTGCCCGCAACAGGAATCCCTCTTGGTCGTACCCGCCACCGTGGATTTGGCAGGAGTGGAAATGGAACTGGCTGATCAGGTGGACCGCAGTTTTTATCTGCGCGAAGCCGTCAAGTCTTACTTGGCGGATAAGTCCGGTTGTTTGGTTTTCATTGACTGTCCCCCTTCGCTGGGGCTGTTGACCGTCAACGCATTTTGTGCCGCGCATTGGGTCTTAATTCCGGTGCAGGCGGAGTACTACGCCCTGGAGGGAATTTCCCTGCTGACTGATACCGTGGGCAAGATTCGCGATGCCTTGAATCCTCACTTGGAAGTGTTGGCCTTCCTCATCACTATGTTCGATAAGCGCACGAATCTGGCTGCCCAAGTCGAAGCAGATGTGCGCTCCCACTATCCCGAACAGACTTTACCTACCAACATTCCGCGTCAAGTTGCTATCTCCGAAGCTCCCTCCTGGGGTCAGACCGTCATCACTTACGAAAAGAATTCGCCAGGTTCGCTGGCTTATCAGATGGCGGCGTTAGAACTGTTGGGGAAATTAGCGGCGAAGGAAAACTGACACATGGCGAAAAAACGGGCTTTAGGTAGTGGTCTGGGCGCTTTGATTCCCGGTGCGCAGTCGCAGCCGCGGGGTGTGGACGTGCTGGTTCCGCCCAAGCCAGGGACGAACCCGACCAAGAGCAACGACAAGGTCCACGAGTTGTTGAGTCCCGATGCGATGCAGCGCAAATCGGCAAACGCGCCGGACACCTCCCTGGTGCCGGTTCCCGGCATGACCGTGCAGGAACTTCCTATCGCGGCGATTAGCGCCAACCGAGCCCAGCCCCGCGAGGTGTTCGATGAGGACGCTTTGGAGGAACTGGCGAATTCAATTCGCAGCGTCGGTATCTTGCAGCCCGTCACCGTGCGGCAGATTGGCACCGGCAAGAAACCTCAATACGAGCTGGTCATGGGGGAGCGGCGTCTGCGTGCGGCCAAGCTAGCGGGGCGTACCACGATTCCGGCCATCATTCGGGAGACTGCTGATGATGAGATGCGGGTCAACGCCCTGCTGGAAAATATCCAACGCGTGAACCTCAACCCGCTGGAAGAAGCCGCCGCTTACCAACAGATGATTGAGGAACTCGGGGTCACCCAAGAAACCCTGGCGAAGCGACTGTCGCGTTCCCGTCCCCAGATTGCCAATACACTGCGACTGCTGAAGCTGCCCGCGGAGGTACAGGTGCAGGTGGCAGCCGGGGTGCTGTCCGCAGGCCACGCCCGCGCCCTGCTGGCGTTGGATGATGCCGCCGCGATGACGCAACTGGCACAGCGCATTGTGGCCGAGGGCTTGTCGGTACGCGCCACCGAGGAAATCGTAGCGGTGGGCGATAATGACTCGGCCAAGACCACCGAGCCGAAAAAGCGCCAGACCACCCCGCTCAGCCCAGACATGATGGAAATGAAAGCTCATTTGGAAGACATCTTGCAAACGCGGGTAAACCTGCAAATCGGGAAAACCAAAGGCAAGGTCACCATTGAGTTTGCCGATGGCGATGATTTGGCGCGGATTGCCAAAATTATTGGCAGCCGCTAAGGCAGTGGATGCCACACCGAGCGGCACAGAGTTCAGGCAGGCTGTGCGCCAGCCGCAGGGTTGACACCGGCCACGGCGGCAGGGACGCAATTGTTTCACGTGAAACATTACTCTGCTCCGGGCCGCGGAAACGAAGGCAGTCCCCGAGTGTCCTGGTGAAACAAAGTAGGGGAAACTAATCGAGTAATCAGGCGACCGGTCTTGTGAAAACTAATCGAGGCGCGAGAATTACGGCTCCCCGAGAGAACTCGTGAAGAACAGCTAGGCGGATTTGGCGGTAGAAACCGCAGACACGGCTTCACCGTTAGCAATCAGGGCTTTTTCCTGTTCCACGGTCAGGGCCAGACGCCGGATACCTTCGCGGATTTGTTCCTCTGGAGGGTAGCAGTAGGCAATGCGCAGGTAATCGGAGCCACGTCCGTCCGCGTAGAAAGCCGTGCCCGAAACGTAGGCGACCAGGTTTTGCACGGCGCGGGGCAGCATGGCGTTCGTGTTGAGGCCCGCGGGGAAATGCACCCAGGTGTAGAAACCACCAACCGGATGCGTCCACGTGCAGTCAGGGAGGTATTTCTTAAGGGCTTCCAGGGTGGCGCGCGCCCGACCGCGGTACATGACGCGGAACTTGTCGACTTGACCGTACCAGTCAAAGTCGTGCAGGTATTTCGAGATAGACATTTCGGCAGCCATCGAAGGAGTCAGAATCGCGGTTTCGTTAGCGACCACCAGCTTTTGCGTAATTTGGTCGGGAGCTAGCGCCCAGCCGATACGAAAACCGGGGGCGAACATCTTGGAGAAAGAACCCAGGTAGATGATGCCATCGGGGTTAAGGGGCTGCAGGGCTGGATAGAGATGACCGTCAAAACCGAGCAAGCCGTAGGGGTTGTCCTCCAAAATCAGCAGGTGGTGGCGTTGGCAAATTTCCACGATTTGCGGACGGCGCTGTTCAGTCAGAGTCATGCCGCCGGGGTTGTGGAAATTCGGGACGGTATAGAGGAACTTAGCCGGGCGACCGGACTTTTCCAGCTCAGTCGCGGCTTCTTCCAAAGCCTCGGGAATGAGCCCATCCTGATCCATTAAAACGTGATGGACGTCACACTGGTAGGAGTGGAACACTGACAAGGCGCCGACATAGGAGGGGGCTTCCACCAAAATCGGGTCGCCGGGATCCACAAAAAGCTGGGTGACCAGGTCTAATGCGTGTTGAGAACCGGCGGTGATAGTGACGTTGGCGGCAGAGGCGTGGATGCCTTCCAAACTCATAATGTCGGTGATTTGCTCGCGCAACACTTCCAAACCTTGACCGCCACCGTACTGCATAGCGGTGGCCCCGTCCTTTTCAAACATCTGCTGGAAGGAACGCGCAATCTGGTGCAGGGGCAAGTCTTTCAGGTTTGGCATACCACCGGCCAGAGAGACCACCTCCGGGCGGGAAGCTACGGCAAACAGGGCTCGGGTCTCGCTGATTTTCAGGTTGCTGGCGCGCACCGAGAATCGATCCGACCAGTCGGTTTGGCTCATTACAGAAGCAGAAGTCATAAACACGTTCCTTTGAGATATTTCCTGCAAGTTTACGCTGGGGTGAAACTGAGCCAAAATTTCGGGACGACACACCGGGACACGAAAGCGGTCCCGCGCTGGGCCCGGGAGAAAGGAGTAAAGCCGGAGATCCCAGCGAAGGACCGCGGAGTAGTGTGTGTCCCTCTATTGTAATGGCTGAAACGCAAACGCGGAGGCGAATTCAAGTTACAGTGACGAAAAAACGTCACAACAGAGGCTTATCAGACGGTTCGTCTGAAAAACCTCAGGCGAGGGCGGCTTCAATCTCTGATTTGAACTGAGAGCGGGGCCGGCCCCCGATAATCTGATGAACGACCTTGCCGCCCTTGAAAATGTTGAAGGTCGGAATGGCGGAAACGCCGTACTGAGCCTGGATAGACGGGTTGTTATCAACGTCACACTTGGCGACTTTCAGACGATCGCCAAACTCAGCGGCAATCTGGTCCACAATCGGCGCCATCTGACGGCACGGACCGCACCAGACGGCCCAGAAATCCACCAGCACCGGCACGTCAGATTCCAAAACCTCGGCAGTAAAGTTGCTTTCGTTGACTTCAATTGCTTCGGACATAGTCATTTCCTTTCTGTTGTGTTTCATTTCCCACCCGGTAGAGCAACCGGCCGGAAAATCTGTGTTGGGCTCAAAGGTTAATCTGAGCGTCTTGGTCGTTAATGTAGCGGTCCGCGTCAATGGCGGCGCGGCAACCGGAAGCCGCAGAAGTCACCGCTTGGCGATAAATCGCGTCCGTGACGTCACCGGCGGCAAACACGCCCGGCATGGAAGTTCGTGTGGAGGGAGAATCGACCCAAATATTGCCTTGGGCATCCAACTGTAACTGATCGCTCACCAACTCGGTGCGCGGCAGGTGACCAACAGCAATAAAGATGCCGCCTACCGGTACAGTCTTAGTTTCCCCGGTTTGCACATTTTTAAGAGTGACAGATTCGACCTTGTCCGTGCCGTTAATGGACTCAACAACCGTGTTGAACTCGAAGGAAATCTTATCTTCCTTAAACGCCTTGGCCTGCATAGCTGCGCTGGCCCGCAACTCATCCCGACGGTGCACCACCGTGACCGAGGAGCCGTAGTGGGTCAGGAACACGGCCTCCTCCATCGCGGAGTCCCCGCCGCCAACGACCATAATGGGTTGGTCACGGAAAAAGAACCCGTCACAGGTGGCGCAGTAAGACACCCCATGACCGGCGTGCTTTTCCTCACCCGGAACATCCAAAGTGCGGTAACCCGACCCGGTCGCGATAATGACCGTGCGGCCCTGGTGAGTACCCTCATCCGTCACGACAGTCTTAATGTCGCCGCGCAAGTCCAGCTTCAGGGCATCCTCATAGATGACTTCAACCCCAAAACGTTCGGTTTGATCCAGCATTTCCTGCATCAAGTCCGGGCCTTGAATCCCGTCTTTAAACCCGGGATAGTTTTCCACCAGGGTCGTGTTCATCAGCATCCCGCCGATATTCATCGACCCTGCCACCAGCAGCGTTTTCAAGGCTGAACGTCCGGCGTAAATACCGGCGGTGTAGCCGGCCGGACCCGAACCGATAATAATGACGTCGTACAAAAAGACTCCCTTTGGTAGAAAACTGTATTTTAAATTTATTGTAGCTGTGAATCCTTACCAAGGAGATAGAATTCGCTGAGAGCCTAGCGAAAAATGTGCCGAAAAGCGGCTGACTTGGGCAAAGCCAAATGTCTGACTCTAACCGAGGACCTGTATCTCGGAAATATTCAAACGAAACTCGCCGCCGGCAGCGGTAGGCATCTCGGTACACCACAAAACCAAGCTGTTCGTTTCCACCGGCTGAGCCAGATGATAGGTGACTGTGGAGGACAAGGGTTGAGACCCCAAAACGGTAGCCTCGCGGAAATTCTCGGCATTGCCCTGACGCAGCTCCAGATTGCCTCCGGTAGAGGCAGAGCTCACCACGACTTTCTTAACCCGCACCGGAGACTCTCCGAGGTTTATCACCAGTCCGTAACCGCGTCCCCCAGCCAACACGGCCGAACGCAGAGCGGCACTACGCCAAGACGTCTCGGGCTTACCGTCAACAGCTAAGCCAGCCAGTTCCGGATGGTCATAGCCATCGGGCAAACCCGAAACGGAAGCGACACCGGCGATGGGTAGCGGGGTCGGCTCGGCTTCAGGAAGCACCTGCAAATCGGGAACGGGAGATAAGTCCAGGGAATTATCGGTCGGTACTGACGCGGAATGCGGCCAGAACCAGACCAGCAGCGCCAAAATCGTGACCACCGCAACCGCCAGCACTGTAATCTTTAGCGTCAGAGCCGATTCGGCCGCGGGAACTTCCTCATGTTTGGGAGTGTAGTCGGTGGCAGCTTGGCGGGCGTCGCTGATGCTGGTGTTCAAAACTTCGGTGGTTTCGGCTTTCAAGCTGACCCAATCTTTGCGCAGGCGTTTGCGGTCAGCTCCCCAAGCCTTGCCGGTGGTTTCGTCAATGACATCCTCACCGGTCAAGGTGTCTTCATCGGGCACGTCAATGACATTTTCCTCGGAATCAGCCGATTGGGACGGATCGTTGAATAGTGGAGTGGGCTGAGGAGGAACACCAGTAGAGACAGAACGAAACACCGGTGTGCCGTTTGACTTGGTGTTATCCACGCCGCCCCCTTAATCTCAGCTGATTTATGTATTTTAGCCCGTGTTTGAAATTCGCGGCAAAACATCGGGGACTTTGCGTAACTAGCGGCGCAACTTCGCGAGGAAGCCTCGCACTTCGCGTACCCGGAAAATCCACAGCATACCGAAGTACAGGGGAGCCATGACCAGCGCTACCACCAGGCAACGCCACGCCCCGGAGACAAAAGTGGCACCGTAAGTCCAGTCCGCACCGGGAGTCGGGATTACAAAAGTCAGCAGCACCCAGGCCGGAATCCCCGCCACTACCGTAGCCACCAGCAATCGCAGATAGTGCCCAAAAATCTCTTGAAAAACGGATTGAGAAAAACCGCGGCGATGCAGCAACACCAAACCCAACACAGCCGAAGCGGTGAGAGACACCGGCTCGGCCGCGGTCGTGACCGGAACCCAGAAAAATGGGCTGAGCAGGAAATACGCGATCAACCCGAGGATGGCGGTCACGAACGGAAAGAACAACATCAGGAAAAACTGGGCGCGGGTGTCTTCCAGGGAATACAGAGCCCGCGAGGTGGTGGAAAAAATGACTTGTGCCGGAATGCCCAAGCTCAAAATTGTGAGAATGACCGCCAAAGCCTGGGCTTGCTGGGGCGGCAGGGCGGTGGCGGTGACATTGGCCAGGGGCAGGGCTCCCACAATCAACATGCCTGCCAAGAGGAAGTTAAACAGGCTCGATAACCGGGCGGCATGCAAATAGTCCCCGGCCAAAGCCGGGATGTCATCCCTGGTGGCGTGCAGGGCCATGGATGTAAAGACCGCGGTGGTTACGGAAATCGTTACCAAGGATTGGGGCAGCATATACAACGTGTTGGCGTACTGGTAGATAGCGAAACCGGGATAGAAATTACCGTCCAGCTGACCGGCACCGTTAGCCGCCGAGGCGATACGCGCCACGATTAGGTTCATGCACGTATTGGCTAACAGGCCCGCGAAAGCCCAGGCCGCGACCCGTCCGGTGTGACGAAAACCCAAACCATGCCAGTGAAAGTTGGCGCGCAATCGAAAACCGAGATGCATCAGGGGAAACACCAGAATAATTGCTTGCAGGGCGATACCCAATGTCATGGAACCGGCCAAAAGGGCAATCCGAGGCGCATCCCACCTGGAGACATCAAAGTCGTGGGACGGGGCGGTGCCGTAAAAGTTGATGAATACTCCCAATCCGGCAATCCCCACCAGGTTATTGACCACCGGAGACCACATGTAAGGACCGAAGCTGGACAGGGAGTTCAACACTTGTCCCAGTAGCGCGTAGGTTCCATAAAAGAAAATTTGCGGCAGACACCACAGGGCAAAAATGACGGTCAGGTTAAACAGCTTCGGCTGCATTCCCCCCGCGAACAGCATCACCAGCGGCCAGGCCAGGGCAACCGACAGCACAGTCAAACCCAACAGAGCGATAGAAGCCAGGGTGAGCAGGGCATTTACCCGATCAACCCCCTCTTTACCGTCGTTATTCGCCAGCGCACGCACGATGGTCGGCACCAGAATCGCGTTCAAAATCCCGCCTGCCAGCAGGTTATACAGTGTGTTGGGCAGGATATTCGCAGTGTTGAATGAGTCGGCGATACCAAACCCGCCGATAGCCACCACCAGCAGCCATTGCCGCACAAAGCCCAGCACCCGGGACACCAAGGTTCCCGCCGCCATAATTGCGCTGGATTTCCCCGTTTTCGTGTTCGCCACCCCATCAGCTACTTTGCGTAGCTGCGGGGGGTCTTTCGGGTTCGGGTTGGAATCCGACACCGGTTCATTCATCGGGTTTTCACTCACGCCTGGTCTCCCGTTTTGAGCTTACGGTTCTTTGGGCCTTTCACAATACGCCGGACTATCCCGAAAACCAACACGGCAGCCAGCAAGCCAGCCACAATATAGGTTCCGGTGGACTCCCATTCGGCTCTGACCCGGACCCGGATAGTTTCCGGGGTGCCGATGCTTTGCCCCTCCGGGTTGGTCAGCTGCACAGTGACCTGCACGTCACCGGAACCGACCGCTTTTACGGGAATGCGGAACTGGCCGATGGAATGGGGCGCAATCGTGAGGGTTTCGACCGGATCGAACTGCAGGCGGGTATCCGTTGGGGTCAGTTTCAGGCGTACGCTCACGGCTTGGTCCCAGCCGTTGGAGACGGAAATCGGCAGTTGGGCGGTCTTATCTATGAGGTTGATGACCGAGGCGGGTTGCGAATTGATCAGGCCGAAAATGGTCGCGGAAATGTCCGGGTCAATAGTATTGGGCACCACGTCGTCGGATTGGGCTGGTTTGGAAGTGGCCGAGGACTCATGGCGCGCCGAGGATTTACCGGCCCAGATGGCGCCATCGGGAGAGCTGGTGCTGCAGGTCGCACAGGCACTGGCGACCTGGAGAGCCGAAAACATGGAGTTAAACCGGCCCGGGTCGGACACGGCAGCACTCAGGGCGCTGCCCGCGCGGAGATAATCCGCCGCCGCAAACGTAGGATTGGTAAACCATGTCAATGGCTTTTGTCCGGGAACTAGCGTTTTAGAACCGGTAGAAAACGCATGAGAATCGTTTTGTCCAGCCAGTGGCGGCGCCGGCACCGTGACAGTTCTGGGGTGAGGAGCGGCGTTGTCGTCAGGCTGGGGCAGTACCGTGTTCCAGGCCGGGAAACTCAGCCAGCGAGCCTGACCGAGCCCTTGCATCACGGCCTTTTGCGCCGGCGTAGCACTGTAATCGCGGTCGGCACCGGCCGCAAATAGGCGCGGGGCAAAGGGCCGCTGCCGGGTCAGCACCGCCGTGGACGCTAGCGCCCACTGCCGAGCCCCCACGGTAGAAAGCCGATAGTCTGAGGGAATCTGTGCCGCATCCAGTGCTGGTTTACCGTTCAACAGCCGGGACAAATCCGCGTCCAGGGTCCAACCGGCCGCGGTGACGTCTCCGGGCTCGGAAAACTTGATGGTTTTACGGCTATCCGCGTCATATGCGGGCGGCTTTGCCGACTCCTTAAATTGTGAGTCCGGGGACAGCAGCAGCGGGCGATTCCCCCAAGTCGCCACCTCTTGCGCGACATCGCCGGTGGGTGAGTACGACACTGAAAAGTCCGGCCACAACACCAGATTTCCTTGATAATCTGGGATTCTTTGGGTGACTTTGGTACCCAGGTCAACCGCGGTGGTGCGCAGTAAATCCTGGGCGGCCGGCGCCAGCCAGCTGGTGTTCGCCGCCCCAAAATCTCCCGGCGGTAGATACGCGGGAGGCTGCTGCCCGCAGTTGCCCGCCGCGAGCAGTTCTCGTAGCGGTGCCACGGCGGGACGCGGCTCAGTACCGGGTGAGGGTGTCGTGTCGGTCAAATTCAACAGGCGGGAGGCTGCATCCAAACCGTTCAACTCAGTCGCAATCAAAAACGGGTCATAGACGAGAGTCAGCGGGGTGGCGTCTGCCAGGGCGCACACGTCCACGAGTCGCTGGTTCGGGCGACTGCCCAAGTTTGGCAGCGCGCGGTCCGCGGCCAAAACATCGGCGCGCGTGGTGGTGAGAGGCACGAAAGCCAGCAGTTCGCTGGGTTCAAATGCCGCCCCGGAATCCCACAGCAAAAACGAATGATCCTGGGCATCCAGTGGCTCCATTTCGGCTGCGGACTGCGCTTCGTCTGTCCGAGGCGCGTCCTGGTCCGGGGTAAAAGTCAAGTTTAAAGGCCGCGGCCCCCACCGATCCGAACCTGCCAGCGGCAGGTCGCTGACCGGCACGCGCAACGTCACCTGCTGGGGTTTACCCGCGGTGAGGCGGGTGATTGTCTGGGTCGCAACGGTTTGGAGTTTTCGCCGCAAACGCGTGTCATTATCCCGAGCATCCATCCACTCGTTCAGTTCATCGCGCGTGATAGGAGTTTGGGTCGAGACTGCGAGACTGAGCGTGCCCTGGGACGCGTGGTGATAATCCGCGTTAACCTCCAGAACGGCGCTCAGAGTTAATTCGGTGGTGTCCGGGGTCACGATGGGGGTCATCGCGGTGATTTCCAGGTGAACGCCCTGGTGGTTAAAGCCCGATCCGCAAAAGGCGGGAGCGGAGTGTGAGCTGGTCGCAGACGTACAGGGGCTGGCAGAAGGGGTGGGGGACGGTTTTTCCGTTTGGGCTTGCGCAAGGTCGGGCGTGCCTCCAGCCAACGACACGACAGACAACGCCGCTAAACCGATAAAGACGCGGGAAATGAACGAAACCGACGGGCGCATCTTCAACTGCGCACCTCCAACATTTTTCGAGCCAAGGCCCCGATGCGCCGTTCGGCCGGAAAAGCCAGGCGTTTGTCCAGCAGGGACAGCGGCACCCACTGCGCGGTGCAAGCCTCGCGGTCAGGATCATTCTCCACCGTAAGCTGCCCGCCGGTGGCCTCCAGCAAAAAGTGGTGCACGACCTTGTGAACCCGCCGGTCAGTACCGGAAAACCAGTAATCCATCGAAGAAAGGTAACGCACCGGATGGCATTCGATACCCGTCTCTTCCTGGACTTCACGAGCGGCGGCTTGGGGAATCGTCTCGTCCGGTTCCACGTGCCCCTTGGGCAGCAGCCATTCCATACGGCCGGCGCGACCCTGACGCAAAATCAACGCGGCGCACACCTTTCCCTCGACAAGTTTCACCGCCAGCCCCCCCGCGCTGACCTCCTCCACAATCGGTAGCAGCCGCCCTGAGCGGGACCGGTAAAAGCCCTCGGGGACGGGCTGGTTCGATTCCGGTGCGGCTGACATACGTCGATTTTATATAAAATAGTGCAGAGGTTTTTCTAACCGGTTGAAAATACGGTAAAAAGTCCCGGTAATGAGCGGAACAATGTGAAGGAAACGTACCCAGAGAGGAGGGCCATGACTGAGACAACCGCGAACATCACGTCCCCGGCACAAACTCCCTCGGCAACGGCCGCGGCAGGGGAAAAACCCGGCACGAAAGCGAGCCGGCAGGACGCGGTGCGCCAGGCGCTGAAAGCGAAAGTGGTACCCCTCGGGGAGGTGTTCGCCGCCGCCGGTTTTGAGATTGCGCTGGTCGGAGGGCCGGTCCGCGATGCCCTACTGGGGATTACCCCCCACGACCTAGACCTGACCACTTCAGCGCGTCCCGACGAAACCGAGGCGGTACTGCGCTCGTGGGCGGACGCGGTGTGGGACGTGGGACGCAACTACGGCACCTTGGGAGCCCGCAAAGGCGACGATGTATTCGAAATCACGACCTATCGCAGCGACGACTACCAGCGTGATTCGCGCAAACCCACCGTCAAGTTCGGCGACACCCTGGAGGGAGACCTGTTCCGCCGCGATTTTACGGTTAATTCCATCGCGCTGCGCCTGCCTACCCTGGAGCTGGTGGACCCTACCGGGGGACTCAACGATTTGGCCGCCGGAGTTTTGCGCACCCCCATCGACCCGGAAGAATCATTTTCTGATGACCCCCTGCGGATTATGCGTGCGGCCCGGTTCGCCGCCCAGCTCGAGTTTGACGTGGATTACGAAACGATGCAGGCGATGGAAACGATGCGTGAACGGCTGTCCATTGTTTCGCCCGAACGCGTCCAGGCCGAACTGTCCCGCCTGATGACCGCCAAAGCGCCGCGCCGCGGGCTGGAGATGATGGTTTATACTCAGCTGGCCGACCAGGTCCTGCCTGAACTGATGGATTTGCTCGACATGCAGGATGAACATAAACGTCACAAGGACGTGTGGGAGCATTCCTTGACGGTGCTCGATCAGGCGATTGCCCAGGAAACCGGGCCGGACGGACCGGTTCCCGCCCCGGACTTGGTGCTGCGCTTGGCAGCGATTTTGCACGATATTGGCAAGCCCGCGACCCGGCGTTTCGAAGCCGGCGGGGTCGTTACCTTCCACCAGCACGACGTGGTCGGCGCCCGAATCACCCGCACCCGCCTGAAAGCCTTGAAATATGACAAGGCGACGATTCGTGACGTGTCCCGCCTGGTCGCTCTGCACCAGCGGTTTCACGGCTACGGGGAACAAGTATGGACCGATTCCGCCGTGCGCCGCTACGTCACCGATGCCGGTCCCTTGCTGGAACGCCTGCATCGCCTGACTCGTGCCGACTGCACGACCCGCAACGTGAAAAAAGCCCACCGCCTCGCGGCCGCCTACGACGACCTGGAAGCCCGGATTAAGGAATTGAAAGCCCAGGAGGAACTCGACGCGGTGCGCCCCGAACTCAACGGGGACGAAATCATGGAAATCCTGGGGATTCCTGCCGGCCCGGAAGTCGGCAAAGCCTATCGGTATATGCTGGCCTATCGGATGGAACACGGGCCGGTCGGACACGATAACGCCACTACCGTTCTGCGTGACTGGTGGGAAAAATGGCACAATGGTACGAACGAACAGGACAAAGCGCGGTAACACCGCTTCACCGCTAGAGGTGAGTCGGGAAAACTGTGGCGAGGACAGGTAACATGGCGAAGGCAGCACGACCACGCACCGTAACCGGGCAATCCGTGCGACAGGTGCGCCCCAAACGGCGCAAACGCCACTATGTGCGTAACTTTTTCCTGACCCTGCTGTTCCTCATTATCCTGATGGTGGTCGCAGCATTGGCAACTTTCCTAGTCGTTTACGCCACCACCGAAATACCTAAACCGGCCGAGTTTGCTCGCGCCCAAGTCACCTCCGTGTACTATTCCGATGGAGCCACCGAAATCGGCAAGTTTGCTGAGGTAAACCGAGAAATTATCGAAACGAAAGACCTGCCCAAACAGATTGGCAACGCGGTCGTGGCTTCGGAGGACCGCACCTTCTGGACCAACTCCGGGGTCGATTTGCGCGGCATCGCCCGGGCTTTCCTCAACAACGCGCGCGGCGGGGCGACACAGGGCGCCTCCACCTTGAGTCAACAGTACGTGGAACGCTACTACATGGCGGAAAACACGAACCAGGGAAACATGGTGCAACGGTACTGGGCGAAGGCCAAAGAAGCCATTATGGCGCTGAAAATCAACCGCCAGCAGGAAAAAGACGAAATCCTGGGCAACTATTTGAACACGATTTATTTCGGCCGCGGTTCCTATGGGATTCAGGCTGCCGCGAAGGCTTATTTCGGCAAGAACGCTAAGGACATCGATTATTCCGAGGCGGCTCTACTGTCCGGCATTATCCCGGCGCCCTCCGCTTACGATCCGGCCGTGAACCAGGAAATTGCGGAAAAACGGTGGAAACGCGTCATTAAGAATATGGCTGCCGATGGCTATATCACCCCGGAACAGCAGGCAGCGGCGCAGTTCCCGGCCACGATTCCCCCCACCCAAAGCGTGCAGGATTTCGGGGGAGTAAACGGTTATTTCATGTTCCAGGCGCGTCAAGAGCTGAAAGATTTGGCTGGCTTGACCGAGGAACAAATCGACACGATGGGTCTGAAGATTATCACGACTCTGGACAAAGACAAAGTACGTCTGATGATGGATACGGTGGCGAAGCTGCCAGCGGGTCATGCTCCGAACCTGCACGTCGCGATGATTTCCACCGATCCAACAACCGGGGAAATTATCGCGGAATATCCGGGGCAGGACTATCTGAAAGTCCAGATTAACGCCGCCACCCAGGAACACTTCCAGGCCGGGTCTACGTTTAAGCCTTTCGGCATGATTGCTTCCCTAGAACAGGGCGGGTCCTTGAGTGACACTTACCCGGGGAACTCCCCGCAGACCATTCAAGGCGTGCCCATCAGGAACTTCGGTGGAGGCTCATACGGAACCGTCAGTCTGGCGCAAGCTACGGCGAAATCTATCAACACGGCTTATGTCGCTTTGAACGCGAAAGTCGGACCGTCCTTGACCAAGGAAGTGGCGATTCGTTTGGGCTATCCCGAGGACACACCGGGCTTGGATAATTCCCTTACGAACGTGCTGGGTTCGGCTTCTCCGACAGCGGCAAATATCGCCGAGGCTTACGGAACTATTGCCAACCAGGGCAAACGCGAGACTGTCCACATGATTCGCCAGGTCATGGACACTTCCGGGGACATTGTCTATATGCCGTCTTTCTCAGCGGATCAGGTCATTGATCGCAATATCGCGCTGACCGCCACCCAAGCCTTGACGGGATCTTTCCAGGCGGGAGGCACCGCGACTAAAGCCCAAATCGGCAGGCCATCCGCCGGCAAGACCGGTTCGTCTACCGACAACAAATCCGCGGTTTTCGCCGGATTTATACCCCAGGTCGTGACCATCGTCGGTCTGTACCAGTCGGGACCCAATGGGGAGGAAGAATCTATCTCACCGTTTGGGGGTATCCGGGAAGTTACCGGTTCCACATGGCCGGCGTGGCTGTGGAGGCAATATATGTCGGGAGCCGTGAAGGGCCTGGAAGTCGAGCAGTTCGCGAAGGCTCAGAAACTTAAGAAAGTGGAAGTTACGCGGTCGGAGGAACCTAGCCCCACCGAGACTGAACCTTCCCTGCGTCCCAGTCCCGATGAGTCCTTGTCCCCCAGTCAGTCCCCGTCTCCTGCTCCCGCGATGCCGCGCAGTCCGGGGAACCTACCCTCGAATGAGCCGAGTTATCCACCGGGAGGCAGTGAAAATAGTCCGGACGGAACCGAACCCAGTCCCACCATTCCGGGTACTTCCGGATACGTTCCGAACCCCGGTAACTCACCCGTTGCCCCTTATCCGGTACCGGGTGGGGAAGGCGGCACGACCGAATCGGGCGCGCCCGTTACCTAACCGGTATTGATTTCACAAGCCCGGTGGGGCCGGTCACCTGATGCGGACACCTGGCGGGTCCCCGACGGGGTAGCTACTCTAACATTGTTACAGTACGTTACAGTAGCTGGCGCGCAGGCGGGTTGGGGATTGGTATATGTGCTGGTAGCGTGCGGTTTAAAGGGCAGCGAAAGGGTAACTCTAAAATGTTAGAGTAGGTTTTACAGTAGCATATAGCGGGGCGTGTGGGGACGTGTTTCTCGATTCCCCGGGCGTAAGTTCCCGGGCTACAGCATCACCAACCGGTGAATTGGCTAAAGTCAGCGGAAAACGTTAGAATCGTAAGGCTGTTTTGGCGCCGCGCCAGGACGGCGACTCCTGCTCCGGAGGGACCGGGGCCGTTAAGACCAAAGGAGAGTTACATGCGGAAATACGAAATGATGGTGATTGTCGACCCCGAGGTCGATGAACGCACTGTCGAACCCTCGATGAGCGCCCTGTTTGGCCAGGTAGAAGACCTGGGGGGCAAAGTTGAGAAACTTGATGTGTGGGGCAAGCGCAAGCTCGCCTACCCCATCCTGAAAAAGACGGACGGGATTTACGTGGTTGTCGACATGGAAACCACCCCGGAAATCGCCAAGGAATTGGACCGTCAGCTGGGCCTAAACGAGTCGATTTTGCGCACCAAACTGATGCGCAAGGATGCCTAATTTTTCCAATCAAACGGAGGCAAATTTTGGTCTCCAGGGTCCCTGATATGTTGAGTAAAGCCGGTGACGGTGGCGCACAGCGAACGGATTTTGGCACCAAGCCCCGAATTGATTAAGACGAAGGAGAAACAATGGCAGGCGACACGATTATCACGGTAATAGGCAACTTGACGGCGGACCCGGAACTTCGCTGGGGTCAGTCCGGCACGGCGTTGGCTTCTTTCACGATTGCGTCAACTCCGCGTTCGTTTGACCGGGCCTCCAACAGCTGGAAAGACGGCGAAGCCCTGTTCTTGCGGTGTACCGCATGGCGGGAACTAGCGGAAAACGTTGCGGAATCCCTGCACAAGGGGTCGCGCGTCATCGCGCAAGGCCGCTTGCAGCAGCGTTCTTGGGAAGCCCAAGACGGCTCTCGGCGCACCTCAGTAGAGATGACCGTAGATGAGATTGGTCCGTCTTTGCGGTTTGCCACCGCCTCGGTGAACCGGACTCAGCGCGGTGATGGCGGCTTTGGCGCCGACGCGAATGGCGGCGGCTACAACTCTCCCGGCCCAGCTCGGCCGCAGCCCACTTACGGGGCTCCCGCCGGAGGATCCGATGGAGACGCGTGGGGTTCGCCCGCGCCCGGCTTCGGCGCCCCGGGGGCTCCAGCCGATTCCACTTTCGGCGATAATCCACCGTTCTAAACCGGTTTGCCGCCTTTTTTCCGTGGCATTCCGGCACAACACAGATAAGTTTTTCAACACGTTATATATAAGGAGATCAATATGGGTAAGCAGATGCGCAATAACACCAAACCCATTAAGAAAAAGACCAACCCTCTAAAGGCTCAAAAGGTTGGCAACATTGACTACAAAGACACCGCTTTGCTGCGCAAGTTCATTTCGGACCGCGGCAAGATTCGCGCCCGGCGCGTCACCGGTGTGACCGTGCAAGAACAGCGTCAGATTGCGAAAGCGGTTAAGAACGCCCGCGAAATGGCTTTGCTGCCCTACTCCGGTTCCGGCCGCTAAATTTGAGGGAGGAAGTAAGCAATGACTCAGAATACGAAAGTTGTTTTGACCCACGAAGTCGCCAAGCTCGGTAACGCCGGCGACGTGGTGGAAGTACGCCCCGGTTACGCACGCAACTACCTGTTGCCCCGCCGTCTGGCAATGCCGTGGACCAAGGGATCCCAGGTAGAAATCGACCGGATGAAGGCTGCCCTGGCCAAGAAGCAGATTGCCTCTATGGAAATCGCTCAGGCGGTGCAAGCCAAACTCGCCGAGGGAGACCCGGTGTTGATTGATGCCAAGGCCGGTGCGAACGGGCGTCTGTTCGGAGCTATCACCACCGCGCAGATTGCCGAGGCGGTCAAGGAGCAAAAGGGTGCCGAAATCGACAAGCGCAAGATTGTCATCGAGAAGCCCATCAAGTCAGTCGGTACCTACCAGCTGACGGTGCGCCTGTTCGAAGAACTCACCTCACCGCTGGAAGTCACGGTGCGGGCCGAAAAGTAGAACCTAAACAAACGGTGCCGGGAACCTGCGGGTTTCCGGCACCGGACGTTTTTAATAATCCGGAGGCGGGGGTTCTTCTTGATTATGCTGAATCCCCGAAACAAAACGCGAAAACTTGCCTTGGAACTGCAGGTTGATAATTTCGGTGCGTCCATTACGATGCTTGGCGATGTTCAGGTCAGCTTCGCCGGGACGGTCATCCGTGTTGTAATACTCGGGGCGGTGCAACAGCAGCACCAGGTCAGCGTCCTGCTCCAACGAACCCGATTCCCGCAGATCGCTCATCATCGGTTTCTTATCGGTACGGGACTCCGGCCCACGGTTCAGCTGGGCGACCCCGATAACTGGCACTTCCAGCTCTTTGGCCAACAGTTTCAAGGACCGCGAAATCTCGGAAACTTCCTGTTGACGTGACTCGATACGTTTGTGTGAACTCATCAACTGAATGTAGTCCACGACAATGAGGGACAAGTCATGGGAATGCTTCAGACGCCGGCATTTGGCTCGGATATCGGGCATGGTCAAGTTCGGGGAGTCATCAATAAAGAAAGGCGCGGACTTCATCCGGTTATACGCCGAAGCGATATTGTCCCAGTTAGCTTGGTTCTGTGGGCCGTCGTTGGGCATCCCCGCGAACAGGAGGGACAGGGGCACGCTGGCCTCTGCCGACAGCATCCTCTTAATGATGTCCGCGGCTGACATCTCTAGAGAAAAAATCGCCGCGGTACGTTTCTCTTTCAGAGTCACGTGACGCAAAATGTCCAGGGCAAAAGTCGACTTCCCCATCGCCGGACGTGCCGCCACAATGATGAGCTGACCGGCGTGCAGGCCGTTGGTTACCCGGTCAAAATCGAGGAACCCGGTGTGCACCGTGTGCGGGTCGTCGTCAGTCTGTTGGATTTCGTCCAAGACCGGGGTCAGCAACTCGGATAGTGAACGATAGTCCTCAGAAGTACGTTTCTCGCTGACTCGGTCCAGTTCGGCGTGGGCGGTATTAATAAGTTCGTCCGCGTCCGTGGTGTCGATGGCGTAACCAAGTTGGGTGATACGGGTGCCCGCTTCGACCAGGCCGCGCAAAGTCGCCTGGTCGCGCACAATTTGAGCATAGTAGGCGGCGTTAGCGGCGGTGGGCACCGAGTGAACTACAGTGTGAATGTAATCCAATCCGCCGACACGGGAGAGTTGACCCCGTTTCTCTAGTTCGGCCGGCACCGTTACCGGATCGGAGGCCGCTCCCGCCGCGTAGAGGTCCAGGATAGTGTTAAAAATAATCTCGTGACGCGAGTCATAGAAATCGCTGGGCAATAGCAGCTTATAGGTGTCGGCGATGGCGTTCTTGGACAGAATCATGGCGCCGAGCACACACTGTTCAGCCAGGATGTTGTGAGGGGGAATCCGGTCGAGTGCAGAGTTGTCTGGTTCTTCCATGCGGCCTCCTCTGGCTGACACTTCACCCCCAGAAGCAGGGGTGAAAAGTATAAACATCCGGGCTCAAACCTACGCTTTCGGCTCTAACTTAGCAAACCATTTTGGTGGAAAATAGGTGGATAACTCGGCACAAACCTGTGGATAGATGGTGGGTAAGGCGGTGAATTGGTTTTTTAAGTTTTGTACTACCTCAGCGTGCCTGGCACAGTTTTGTGTGATGTTGCGGTTTCGAAACCCACAGCTTATCCACAGTCGCTGTGGATTAATAATCCCTGTCGAGAATTTTCCAAACCTTTCACCACAAAAATAAGGTCACATCATTCAAATAGGGTTTGAACTGGGTATTTAGCACATTAATGGCTTCTCTTAGCACACTTAGTATCGCTTTGGCAAGTAAACAAAAGGAACAATTGCCTCACTCAGCCGCAATTTTATCCACAGGTTATCCACACCCCGTAGAATGTAGGGAAAAACCGGGAAACCCGGGAGGACGAACTCGTGAACAACTATGGAATGAAAAGAGAAAATCTCACGGATTGACTAGAGGATAACCTGGACGTTTACCAAAAAAATCCCAAGAAAAGCCCTCGACCTGGTATTTGCCCCTCTAAAACTCATGTAGAATGTGCAAAGTCAGCTCAAGGCTGAGCCGATTAAACACGAAAGGCACGCGAAAGTATGAGTGTGAAGGAAGTCCCTCCGGTCGACAAACACGATGTGGAGCAATCTGAGGGCGAAAAGAAAATCTCAAAGGTCCGTTTGATTGGGCTTTTCGGTGGCGTCATCCTGGGTGCCATCGTTTACTTTTTAATTCCTCGTGACGCGGTGGACATCATTACGCAGTCCGTTGGCGCCGACGTCATCGAAGAAGAAGAAATGAATGTGGGCGCGGTGTACCTGGTCGCCGGTATCGCGGTCATGATGGCTATCTGGTGGATGACCGAAGCTATCTCGCTGGCAGCTACGGCAATGGTTCCGCTGGTGTTATTCCCGCTGCTGGGAGTCAATGACTACGCGGGTACCGCCGGATCCTATGCTTCGGACACGATTTACCTGTTCATGGGCGGGTTCATCCTGGCTATCGCCATGCAGCGTTGGCACTTTGACCGGCGCGTGGCGCTGGGTATCGTCCGCATCGTCGGGGTCAAACCCCGCCGCCTGGTGCTGGGCTTCATGATTGCTACCGGGTTCATCTCGATGTGGGTGTCCAACACCGCAACCGCTGTGATGATGCTGCCCATCGGCCTGTCCGTGATTCAGCTGTTTGAATCCGCTCAGGACAAAAACGCCGCCGTTAGTAAAGGCCTGGATGTGGAAGCCGCCTACGGCGGAGCTATCCACGGTGGTGTCATGTCCGGTCTGTTGAACGAAGGCGACGACGTGGCCTCGACCACGGCGGAAAAGCACGGTATCAAGCGGTCCAACTTCGCTGTCGGTTTGATGTTGGCCATCGCCTACTCGGCCTCTATCGGCTCGCTGGCGACCCCCATCGGGACTCCGCCGAACACCCTTTTGAAGGCGTACATGAGCGATACCCTGCACTACGACATCAACTTCGGCAAGTGGTTCCTGATGGGTCTGCCGATGGTTATTGTCTTTACGCTGTTCGCCTGGTGGATTTTGACCTTCGTCATGTTCAAGCCGGAAATCGAGGAAATCCCCGGCGGCAAGGAACTCATCAACGAGGAATACGCCAAGCTCGGGAAACTGCGCGGCGGCGAACTGCTGGTTATGTTGCTGTTCCTCTTGGCCGTGTTCTGCTGGATTTTCGTGCCGCTGATTTTGAAGGCCACCGGCATTGAAGGCCCGAAGAAGCTCGACGCTATCGTGGCGATGAGTGTAGCGGTGCTGCTGTTCATCATCCCTGGCAAGACCAACGGAGAACGTCTGGTGACCTGGAATGAAGCCAAGACGATTCCGTGGGACATCCTGTTGCTGTTCGGCGGCGGTCTGTCGTTGTCCAAGCAGTTCCAGCACACCGGCCTGTCCAACTACATCGGTGAGATGGTGAAGGGACTGGCGGGAGCGCCCATTGTGATTATCGTCCTGGCTGTGGCCGCCCTGGTGCTGGCGCTGACCGAGTTGACCTCGAACACCGCTACCGCGGCCGCGTTCCTGCCGATTATCGGCGGCGTGGCTACGGGTATCGGCCTGGAAGGCCCGAATGTGATGATTCTGACGATTCCGGCCGCTCTGGCTGCGACCTGTGCGTTCATGCTCCCCGTCGCGACCCCGCCGAACGCTATCGCTTACGGTTCTGGGTACCTCAAGATTGCGGACATGATCAAGGGTGGTTTCATCATCGCCCTGGTGGGCTTGGTGTTGATTACCATCACCGTGTTCGCCCTGGCTATCCCCATCTTCGGTTTGGCTCTGCCATAAGCAGTCACACCTAAATATGTTTTTGGGCTAGCCGCAAGGCTAGCCCAAAAACATATTTGCGGTTTTAGAACTTAAAGTGTCCAATCTGGGTCTTTAAGTATTCCGAGTGCTCGCTCAACTCTTGGGTGCTTTGATTGATAGAGCCCAAGGTTTGCGCCGCCCCGGATGCTGCTTGCGCTATCGAAGAAATGGAAGCTGCGATTGTAGATGAGCCCTCCGCGGCCTCCGACACTGAACGAGACATCTCGTTCGTAGTGGCGGTTTGTTCCTCTACCGCCGCCGCGATAGTCGTCTGGAAGTCGTTGATGGAAGAAATAATTTCTCCAATCTTGCCGATGGCTTGGACCGCATCATCAGTGTCAGACTTGATTTTTTCAATCTTGGTTCCGATGTCCTCGGTAGCTTTCGCAGTCTCAGAAGCCAGGTCCTTCACTTCCCCTGCAACTACCGCGAATCCTTTTCCGGCATCCCCGGCACGCGCGGCCTCAATGGTCGCGTTCAAAGCTAACAAGTTAGTTTGCTCGGCGATGGAGGTAATAGACTTAATGACCTCCCCAATTTCTTGGGAGGAATCGCCCAGCCGAGACACTACCTCATTGGTTTCCTGGGCGGCTTGAGCAGCATCGGCCGCAAAACGGGCAGCTTCGTTCGCGTTGGAAGAAATTTCGCGGATAGACGCGTTCATTTCTTCCGAGCCGGCCGCCACGGTTTGAATACTGCTGGATACTTCGTCAGCTTGGGCGGCAACACGTTGAGAATCATCCTGCGAACTGGCCGCAGCCGCTACCGCCTGGTCACTGGTCTCTTTCACGACCTTGACAGTGCCCTCCACTTGGTGCACTGTTTCGACGGTATGAGAAATCAGACCTCGCAACGACGCTAGTGCGGCAGTAAGGGACTGTGCCATCTTGCCAATCTCATCATGGGAGGTTACCTGTGGACTTTGAGTCAAATCTCCTTGGCTCATAGCGTTTAGTGAGTTCTGGATCTCGCGCAGGGGACGTGAAATCGACTGTACGGTTGACCACCCCAGCAGCGACATAATGATGATGCCCAGAATTCCGGCTCCCAGGATAGAGGTGCGCAAAATGGTACGCGATTTAATGACATCGCTGCGTGCCTGGGTCATTTCCTTAAGCATCATTTGCTGCGAATTGTCTACCATCGCAGTATAGTTGGCAATCTGTTCCTGGTTGGAACCGGGCCCCTTAGCGGTGGCCAAGGTAAAGTATTGCGCCAATTCTTTGTTTTGGACTAGGGGTGTGATTTCCTTGTCACGGAACGAAATCCAGTCTTGGTATTTCTGGTCAAAACCTACGATAGGGGGTAGTGCCTTTGCGCCTCCCATATTGAGAATCTCAGAGTAAAGTTCCAGCACTTTCGCATCCGTATCATGCATGACTTGAATAATTTCCGGGGCCACCTCATTGGGAACTGAACAGATATCAGAAATATTCATACGGTTGCGCATTAACTCGGTGTTCAGTTGGGTCAGTGGAACCTGAAACTCGGACAGTTTCGCTTCCCTGGTGGTGTCAGATTCGATGCGTACCCCCACAATCAAGCTGATAACCGCCAAAAATGCCATGATGACGGTCGAAATGATGACTAAACTCCAAATTTTTTGAGAAAGTCTAAGGTTAGAAACCAGTGAGATTTTTTTGGATTTCATATGCAGCTCCCTTTCTTTGTAAATGAATCAACCAAATCCACTTTAGCGCTGAAATTGTGCTATGTTTCAAATTTGATTGAAAAATGCTTAGGGATTATGGGTCATCGCTATGTCTTGAACATACTCGAGCCTAAGCCAGATTGGTCGGGGCAGACCCGTCAGAATTCTCAGCAGTGTGGTTAACAGCGGGAGGATCGCTGAGGCGCGCCAGGAAAGCCTCCAGCGGACCTTTGCCGAACCGTAACCGCCACAGGCTCGCGGCCAGTAGGAAAACCGCAATCATAATGATGAGGGAGGGGATGAGCCCGGGATACCCGAACAGACGGAACGTAATCGCGTGCCAGATGACGTGGAGGGTATAGGTGGTCAGCGCCATCGAGCCCAATGCCGCCACCGGAGATAAAAACCGGTTGAAAGTCGGTCCTGCCAGCAATGTCAGGGAAGTCAGTCCCACGCACCAAGCCGTATTTGCCACCGTCTCCGCTACGGAATCAGTATGCGGAGCGATATAGACCAGGGTTTGATACCAAAACTGGGCCGGGGTGGGGTTGGCGATAGACAGGGTGTCTTGATTGAGAATGACCCCGGAAATCCGTCCCAGACGCAGGGAGTCAACGGCGGTCCCGACTCCGAAAATCACGAAAGCCACACCGAGCCCGAGGCCCGCACCGTACTTCTGCAGTCGACGCGACTGCGGGCTCACCCCCGCCCAACCCAAACGCCACAGAATCAGCCCGGTGAGCACATAGATGAGGAACGTGGGCATCTGGTAATCATTGAGCCCCAGGACGACGCCGATTTCGGACGGTAAAAACAGCAAATTGAGATAGTGCCACAGCGGAATACCCACCACCAGCAACAGTCCGATGACCCACAGCAGACCCGGAACGGACAGGCCCGAAAGAAGCAGCACACAAACCATCCACACCCCGTAGTTATCGAGAATCAGCAGGATACGGGTGTTGATGAGACTGAGCAGGGCAGCGATGAGGATTAAGACAGCGGCACGCACCAGAATCTTTTCACTGTAATAGCGACGCGACAGTGCGGGGGAGCCAGCAAAACGCCGCGCCAAACGGTCTTGCATAATGCCCAGTGAAACCCCCGCGAGCAGCGCAAACAGTGGAGCGGAACGTCCGTGAGACAAGGCCATCACGCCAGAGACGGGACCTTGCACCGAAACCCACATATGAGCCGTGAACATGCCCAAAATGGCCAGGCCGCGAGCCATATCCAAGCCGACGACCCGACCGGTCAGGGCCGGTCGACCCAGCAACCGCTGCGCAAAATCCGTCACAAAGGCAGTCTATCTGACCGGAGACTTCAGAAAAGCCCCCAGACTAGGCTACGACCCGGAAGTCTGGAAACGGAGCTTTTCTGGCGGGTCGGGGTGCATCCAGATGGGGGGAATTTCCATCATCGTGTGTGCCCCGGACCAGCCAGCTTGCCCGGCACGGTAAGCCGCCCGGGCCGCTGCCACCATGACGTAGGCCGTGAACTCGGGGTTGTCGTCCATGTCGATTTCCAACTTAATCTGTTCGTTGACTCCTTGGGAAGTCGAGGCGCGCGACAGAACCAGCCCCGCGTGGGTCAGTCGCGAGTGGAACTCGCGCATTTCGTCGGGGCTCAGGAACGTGACCTGGGTGTCGTAGTCAGCGAACCAGCCCGGCATTTCCATGATTTCCTCACGCAGCTGTTCCTTGTCGTAGGCCGGGTCAGCCACCACATAGCACTCCATATAGTGCAGGGCTTTGCGAGAATCATCATAGATAGGTTCCCCGTTCAATACCGCCGTGAGGGGATCCTCTTTGGGCACCTGGTAAGCCACCGCGTCCAACACACCCTCGAAGGTGCGGATTGCGTTGGACCACTGCATAGAAATACCGCGCCCCCAAAATGTGTAGGTTTTCGTTTTCGGGAACAGGGAGTCAGAGATAATCCGGAACATTGACATCAGTCCGGGTTCCCACCCCACCGCGCACAAAGACACGTGTTTGGTGGATTGCCCCACCTGGTCCACCGCCGCGAAATAGTCGGGGAAAGCCTGGTAGACGGGTTGAAAAACGGGTTCTTTGATGAATGCGGGCAGCATCATGCCCGAGACTTCATGAATGCCCTCATCGGGGTTTTCCTCCTCTGACGTGCCGGGAGCCGCGTTTGTGTCCGGCGACGTGTCTGGCGTCGCCGCAGACGCATCAGCCGTTTGCTCCACGCCCGCCGCGGCGTCACGAGCCGCCTGGCGCTGGGCGATGTCTTTCGCCATCCGTTCCAGTTCCTCCAGGCGGAGCTGGCGTTTCGCTTCGACTTCCTCGGCGGTGGGCGGTGTGCCGCGCAAGGGGTGGGAGTCGACCGTGTGGAAGTATTGGGCCAGTTGCGGGGTTTCTTGCTGCAGTTTCGTCCCCAGGGTGTCACAGATAATGACGACATCGATACGGTCGGCAAACTCTGCCACCTTGTCAGTGGGGTAAACCTTGGCATAGGAATTTTGGAGTTTTTGCGGGTCGCGCTTGGAAAAAATCGCCACCAGTTCCATGTCGCGGCACTTGCCGACTGCTTTGGCAGCTGCCTTGCCGTAGTTGCCGAATCCGACCACACCGACGCGAATACGAGTGTCTTCTTGCTGTGTCATTGCTTGCCCCCATTGGCTCGTCCTTTTGATTACCTTAGCGTTAATTGGTGTGAAATAAGGGAGAATCGGGGGTGCTTCAAGTTTTAAGAAAGCCAGGACTGTCTTTAAATTCAAACACAGTTCAATAGTTGCCAAAAAATGTTTATTGAGAATTCTTGGAATTCTCCAGTTTGGAGGACAAAACCTGGTGAACAACATAGGGTCGAAACATGGTTGAAATTCGAGTACATGGGCGCGGTGGTCAGGGTGTGGTCACCGCTTCCGATTTAATGGCTTACGCGGCTTTTGCTGACGGCCACCACGCCCAAGCCTTCCCGTCTTTCGGGTCGGAACGGACCGGCGCTCCCGTCGTGAGCTATTGCCGGATTGAAGATAAAGAAATTCGCTCCCGGGAACCCATCTTGGATCCCGATATTGTCATCGTCCAAGACCCGACCTTGCTGGCCATTATGGATCCGTTTTCGGGACTGAAAGACAACGGGTATGCGCTGGTTAACTCCCAAAAGACTGCCGCTGAACTGGGCGTATCCGAGTTGGAGGCGAGGCTGCCGCGGGGTCACTTTATGGCGATGCCCGCCTCTGAAATCGCCCTGGAAAAGCTGGGACGTCCCCTGCCGAACGCAGTTTTGCTGGGCGGGTTGGCGGCTCTGACCGGGATTATCAAACTGGAATCGGTGGAGGACGCCATCCGCGGCAAGTTCAAAGGCAAAGTCGGCGACTCCAACGTGGAGGCCGCCGCCGCGGCCTACGAATATGTGAAACACAATATGGCCTGAGAGACGCCAACGGTACCGGGACGGTGTGGTGCGCCCCGGACTTCACACTAAAAGGAAGAAGAAACAATGCTTAAACAAATCGAAGGCTCCCAGGCGATTGCCCGGGCTGTCGCGGCTTGCCAGCCCAACGTGGTCGCCGCCTACCCCATCAGTCCCCAAACTCACATCGTCGAGGCCCTGTCCGCCCTGGTCAAATCCGGGCAGCTGGAACATTGCGAATACGTCAACGTCGAGAGCGAATTCGCGGCCATGAGTGCCTGTATCGGCTCCTCGGCAGTGGGGGCGCGTTCCTACACCGCCACCGCTTCGCAAGGTTTGCTCTATATGGTCGAGGCCGTGTACAACGCTGCCGGCCTGGGCTTTCCCATCGTGATGACCGTCGCGAACCGGGCCATCGGCGCGCCCATCAACATTTGGAACGACCACAGCGACTCGATGAGTCAGCGCGACTCCGGGTGGCTACAACTGTTCGCCGAAAATAACCAAGAGGCCGCAGATCTGCACGTACAGGCGTTCCGAATTGCGGAAGAACTCAGCGTACCGGTGATGGTGTGCATGGACGGCTTTATCCTCACCCACGCGGTCGAACAGGTCGACCTGCCCGAACCGGAGCAGGTCAAACAGTTCCTGCCGCCCTACGAACCACGCCAGGTACTGGACCCCGATGACCCGCTGTCTATCGGCGCGATGGTCGGCCCCGAAGCCTTCACAGAGGTGCGCTACATCGCCCACCACAAGATGCTCCAAGCTCTCGACCTCATCCCTCAGGTCCAGTCCGAGTTTAAGAGTATTTTCGGGCGCGATTCCGGCGGCCTGCTGCACACGTACCGTTGCGAGGACGCCGAAACCATCATCGTGGCGCTGGGCTCCGTGGTCGGCACGCTAAAAGACGTGGTGGACCAACGCCGCGAGAACGGCGAAAAGATCGGCATCATGTCCCTCGTGTCCTTCCGGCCCTTCCCCTTCGCCGCTATCCGCGAGGTCCTGCAGGGCGCAAAGCGCGTAGTCTGCCTCGAAAAAGCCTTCCAGCTGGGGATTGGCGGGATTGTTTCCTCCGAGTTGCGTGCGGCCATGCGCGGCCTGCCGTTTACCTGCTACGAAGTCATCGCCGGACTGGGCGGACGCAACATCACCAAGAATTCACTGCACGCCATGCTGGATCAGGCCGCGGCGGACACCCTCGAGCCCCTGACCTTCATGGACCTGGATATGGAACTGGTGCGAGGGGAACTGGAGCGGGAGGCCGCCACCCGGCGCTCCGGCGCTTTTGCCACCAACGTGCAACGCGAACGGGTGCTGCGCACCAACGCAAAGATTGCCGAATCCGGGCCGAAACCCAAGGCGGACAAGGTCGGCAACCCGCGCGTGGCTTCCCCTTCCATCAAGCAAGACGCCGTGTCGGTAGTGCCCGACCAGGCTGAATAAGCCGGAACAGAGGAGAAAAAATGACTGAAATCACTCAATCTGCACAGACCGAAATTCCGGCCCGCGAACAGGTCAAGTTCTATCAAGTCGGCTCGTTCGCCGTGGGTAACCGTTTGGCGGACCTGCAGTGGCGCTCCCTGCAATCCGACCCGAACCGGAAAAACTCCCTGACCTCGGGACATCGCGCCTGCCAGGGCTGCGGCGAAGCGCTGGGGGCCCGTTACGCTATCGATACCGCCACGGCCGCGGCCAACGGCAAAATGGTGGCTATCAACGCGACCGGGTGCTTGGAGGTGTTTTCCACCCCGTACCCGGAAACGGCGTGGACGATTCCCTGGATGCACTCCCTGTTCGGTAACGCTGCCGCCGTGGCGGCCGGAGCGGCCGCGGGTTTGAAAGCGATGGGCAAGGACGATATTCGCGTCGTCGCCCAAGGCGGGGATGGCGGTACCGTCGATATTGGTATGGCCTGCCTGTCCGGGATGTTTGAACGCAACGACGATGTCCTGTTCGTCTGTTACGACAACGAAGCCTATATGAACACTGGGGTGCAGCGTTCTGGTGCGACCCCAGCGGCGGCGCGTACCGCGACGACCCAGCCGGTCGGCGAACATCCCGGCAACGTATTCACCCAGGGCAAAGACATGCCGCGGATTGCGATGGCTCACGAGATTCCTTACGTCGCCACCGCGACCGTAGCGGATTTGCGTGACCTGGAGTACAAGGTGCAAAAGGCCATGACCTACCGCGGGGCGCGCTACCTGCACGTTTTGGTGCCCTGCCCGTTGGGATGGGGCTCGAACTCGAACCTGACGGTCACCTTGGCTCGCTTGGCGATTCAGACCGGGCTGTTCCCGGTGTATGAAGCGGAAAACGGGGAGATTACGTCCGTTACCAAGATTCGCCGTCCCGCCCCGGTCGAGGCTTATCTGAAGCCGCAGCGTCGTTTCGCTCACGTGTTCAAAGGGCCGGATTCGAGCGAAGTGTTGGCGCGGATTCAAGCCATTGCGGACCGCAATATTAAACGTTACGGCTTGATTGAGATGGATTCGCTGGACGAGGACGTGCGGGAACGTATCTTGAGCGCCCCCGATGACCCGGCGGGCCGTTTTGCCGCGGCACTGCCCGGCCGGCAGGTAATGGACGTGAGCAGCGAACCCGAGGCGGACTAACGGACGCCCGGAAAGCTATAAAGAAGTTAGAGGAAAACGAAGATGACACAAGCCAAAGCTGAACTGAAGAAAGAGGAGACCATTCCTTTTGCGATTACCCTCGAAGTCGGTTCTTCCCTAGAGAACGAAACCGGCTCGTGGCGCACCGAACGGCCCGTCTACGTGAGCAACCTGCCGCCGTGTAACAAGGCCTGCCCGGCCGGGGAGAACTGCCAACGATGGCTGTTTTACGCCGAAGAAGGCAGGTATCGCCAGGCCTGGGAACAGATGATGGCCGACAACCCGCTGCCGGCGGTGATGGGACGCGTGTGCTACCACCCTTGTCAGACCGCCTGTAACCGCGGCATGGTGGACGAAGCGGTGGGTATCAACGCGATTGAACGTTTCGTGGGGGACAAAGCCCTGCTGGAGGGGTGGACGGTCGGTCTGCTCGCCCCGGAAAGTGGCAAGAAAGTGCTGGTCGTGGGGGCAGGACCTTCCGGGCTTTCCGCCGCCTACCATCTGCGCCGGATGGGCCACACCGTCACGGTACGCGACGCCGGTCCGATGGCGGGAGGCATGATGCGGTTCGGGATTCCCTCCTACCGGCTGCCGCGCGGCATCCTGGATCAGGAAGTGAAACGTATCGCCGACATGGGGGTCACTTTCGAGTTCAACTCGAAGGTAGAGAACGTGGCCGATGTCGCCGGCGATTTTGACGCCGTGTTCCTGGCTATCGGAGCCCAGATGGGGCGTCACGCCGACATTCCCGCCGGGGATTCCGCGAAAGTCATGGACGCGGTGGATATGTTGGCCGACATGGAAAGCGACGAGAAACCGATGCTGGGACGCCGCGTCGTCATTTACGGTGGCGGGAACACGGCCGTGGATGCGGCTCGTACCGCGAAACGCTTGGGCGCCGAGGAAGCCATCATCGTGTATCGCCGGACCCGCGACCGCGCCCCCGCCCACGATTCGGAAATCATGGAGGCCGAGGAAGAAGGCGTCATGATGAAGTGGCTGTCCACCATTAAGCACGTGGACGGTGGGGCCATCAGGATTGAGAAAATGGTGTTGAACGAGGACGGCTTCCCGGTCGGCACCGGCGAATATGAGGAGTTGGGTGCCGATTCCGTCATTATGGCACTGGGCCAGGAAACCGATTTGGGTATCGTCGAGAACGCCCCCGGTATCGAGATTGAAAAAGGCGTGGTAAAGGTCGATTCCCGCATGATGACCGGGATGAAAGGCGTGTTCGCCGGGGGCGACATGGTGCCCTCCGAGCGTACTGTCACCATCGCCATTGGCCACGGCAAGAAAGCCGCCCGCTGTATCGACGCCTACCTTCATGGCGAGGAATACCGGGCGGGGGACAAAGCCCCCGACGCTTCCATCAAACGCATGAACACCTGGTATTATGCGGATGCTCCTCGCCGGATTCGCGACAAGATTGAGGGGCCGCGCCGCGCCTCGACCTTTGACGAAGTCGTGCAGGGCTTGGACGAAGAATCGGCCGTTTTCGAGGCTCGCCGCTGCATGAGCTGCGGAAACTGTTTCGGATGCGACAACTGCTTCGGGGTCTGCCCGGACAACGCCATCACCAAGATTCGACCCACCGAGTACGTGTTCAAATACGACTACTGCAAGGGCTGCGGCATCTGCGCCGAAGAATGCCCGTGCGGGGCGATTTCGATGGTTCCCGAAAATATTTAGACCCGGTTAGGGTGCCGGCTCGGTCAAGGGTTTGTAAAAACTTGGCCGAGCCGGTGGGTTTTTAGGCGGTTTTTCACGCAAAAGTCCGGGTGTTGTGGGTTTTCCACAAGCTCGGCCAGGCCGGGTTATCCACTTTTAAAACGGTCACAAGTACGGTGGGGCAGTTTCTCCGGTTACGTTGGGTGTGACGGAGCCTCACGGGTGACGGGGAAAAGGGGAAACATTATGGCGCAGATGTGTTACTGGGGATTGTTCAGCCGACAGCACGCCCAGGCGTTAGCGTATTTTTGCAAGGGTGAAAACCGGACGTGGCTGGGACTGGCGGCACAAGCCTATAACGATCAGTGGCGAGACCGGCTACGGGACTTAGAAATTTTGGGCGACTATATAAACGAGTTGGAGGACGCGAAAGCCAGCTTGGAGGCACTGCTGTGAGTTGGCTCGATGATGTGTCTCTCGGGGACGACCGCAGCCCGGTGGTGGGACACCCCCAAGATTTTTTGGTGGGCGGGGGACCTGGCTTGTGCGTGGACACCGAAGAAATGGAGCGGATGGGTGCGAGCCTGCAGCACAGCGCCCAAGCCCTGGACGTGTTGAGTCACTGGATACCGGCTGAGCAGTCCCGCCTGGCGCACCGGTACTATGTGGTTCACGCTCGCCTGGTGAGTTTGTGTGAAACCCCGGAAGGCGCCGCCGAATACGGTCCGCAGCTGGCGGCCCTGGAGTCGGCCTGGGTCCGGTTCGAGGATGCCGCGGCGGTGGCATGCCACGGCAGCTGCGGTACCGTGGCACTGAGCCAGAAAATCGGGGCGTTATCCCATCAGCTCGAACGGGCCACGGGTCTGTATAAACTGACCGAGGACGACCTCAGGAACCTATTCGCAGCCTTTGATTTTGAAACTATTATGATGCGCCTGGTGGCTCAACATCTGGCTTTACGACAATACTTCCCCGCTAGTTTCACCGTCGATGGCCGGGTGTATCACACGAAACAGATGAGCGATACGGAGCTGGCCGCATTGTTCCTATCATGGATGCAGGCAAAGCTCGGAGCCCAGTACTACGGGGCCTCGAACTCGCTGCAGGTCAGCGGCAACGGTTGGAACGCCATTCTGCACACCCCCGGCTTCGAAGATTCCCCGGAACTAAACGCCGCTTTTGACGGCTGGTTTGACAAAGTCACTCCACAAGAGTTGATTCATGCCTACGAGTGGGATGACCCCTTAACCGTGGCCGGGGTATTGCTCTTTGGACCGATACAGTTCTTTACCTACCGGGGCCTATTGGAAAAAACCGGTGCCGTCCCGCGGAAAACCGTTCCTTTCGGCAAACAGCTGCCCGCACTGTGGCTGCGAACCTACGACCAGACCCTATATGCCAAGTTTGCCGCCAGCCAGCAGGAGACTCGTGATGCCCGCCGGGCGAATTTTTCCAAAACTCCTACCGGCGAGCTCATCGGGGTAAACCGGGCGCAACGCTTGGAGCACAAAGTATTGGCGACCCAGGACTACGACCCTCGTAAACAGGGCGGAGGCGCGGGTCGGGGGCGGACGATGGAGGGCAGTCAGGCTGGGGCTACCCGAACGTTGCCGAAAAACCCTGGTGACGTGTTCCGTTACTCCAACACGATTGACCCATACGGGGACAATGGGGCATTTGAGATTCAACGCTGGCGCAATGCCGCGGGTCAGAAGGGAGTACGGGTCATCCTGCGCGGCACCGAGAGCTGGGATGCCGGTTCGGGGATGCCTCAGGATATGTTGACGAACACGGAAGCGGTGGCGGGAATGAAAACGGGTCCGGCGCGGGCGGTCGCGGCGGCGCTGGAACACATGAATGTGGACAGCGCCACACCGGTGGAACTGGTGGGACACTCCCAAGCCGGGATTGTGGCGGCGAACCTGGCGGCGGATCCGTCCTTCACCAGCCGCTACAACGTGCGTTCGGTGATTACGGCCGGTTCGCCGGTGGCGGGAGCGATGGGCCGGGTACCCGAAAACATCCACATGATTTCGTTTGAAAACAGCAACGACCTGGTGCCCAAGTTGGAAGCAGGGCTGAACCCGGGCTCAGCGAACCACGTCACGGTGTGGGGCAACCGAGGCAGTCTGTATAACATTCCCGAGGCGCACAATCGGGACTCGGTTTATGCCCAAATGGCAGACGATTTCCTGAATGCACACTATTCGCAAGGTGATTATTTCCTGAAATGTCGTAACAATGACATGAATCTTAATGAAAAAATCGTGTTTGCCGATTCTCAGAGGTTTGAAATTACCCGTAAATAATTCATAGAAGAATTGCAGGTTAACTCGTTGAGAAAGGAAATTCTACAGGAAACAAATTGCGGTTTTTCAGGCATTTTCCATGAATAATCAGGGGAAACACCCTTCCGTTTGAGGGGGTTAAAACGTTACTATTATAGGGAAGAAATGGCGTCTTGGAGATGCTGAAAACAAACAGGGACAGGTGAATAAGGATTATGAAACCGAAGACCCCGAACATGGATGTAAAGACGAACGAAGGTTCGCAAATCGGCACGGCGATGCGTCCGATGGTACACGGGCGCGTTCGTTTTGGGCGCTTCCTGGTTGGCGGCACCGCGCTGGTGGCTATGGTGGCTGTGGCCATGCTGGCCGGCAGTCCAGATTTGAGCCGTTCTCCCGTCTTGGGCCAGCCCCAACAGACCACGAACGCCGAAGCCGGAAACTCCTCTGTAGCCGAACCTTTGGCTCCCTCCGCAGCAGCTCCCGCGCAGCCGAATCGTATCGGTGGCGGCGGCCCCACCGCGACCGCGATTGCTATTTCTCGGACGGCTTTCCCCGGCGGAGCCTCGGAAGTTTACGTGGCGCGCAACGATAATCCGGTTGACGCGCTGGCGGCCTCAGTGCTCCCGAACGGCCCGATTTTGCTGGTTCCGTCCTCGGGTAATGTCCCGGCTGATGTCTTTAATGAAATTAAGCGTTTGCACCCCTCCAAGGTTGTAGTCCTTGGCGGCGAAGGTGCGATTAGTGCCGATGTGGCCGGCCAGCTCAGCACCTACACCGGGGTCGCCAATGTGACCCGTCTGGCTGGACCGAACCGTGTGGCTACCGCGGCTGCTATCGCCAAGTATGCCTACCCCAACGGCAACGCCAAGGTTTACGTCGCTGACGCGATTGGTTCCAACGGTTTGGGTTCCCCGGATGCGGCCGCCGCGGGCGTGCTGCGTGACGGCCCGATTGTCACCGTCAGCGGTAACGGCGCCGACATTGCCACCGCTGCCAGCACCGTGAAAGCTCTGGGCGCCTCCCAGGTCGTAGCTTTAGGCGGCGAAGGTGTGGTTCCCAGTTCCCGGCTCAGCCAGGTGGCAGGCGGGGCGACGACCGCTCGCATTGCCGGAGCGGATCGTTACTTGACCGCTCAGGCTATCAACCAGACGGTGTTCCCCAGCGCCAGCCACGTTTACTTGGCTTCCGGCTCTGACTTGGTTTACCCTCTGATTTCCGGCTCGCTGAGCGATGGCCCGGTGCTGTTGGTTCCCGCCAATGCCCAGGGCAACACTCGTAACCTCGTCACGGCCTTCGGCAACCCGACGGTAACCGCTATCGGAGATGCCAGCGTGGTGTCGGACAGCGTGTTGAATGTGGCCGCTGGTTTCTCCCAGCCCACTCAAGCTAAGGCTCCCTCTTCCGCTCCGGTTGCCGGGGTATCCCAGGTTTACACCAAGTACTCGATGCAGCCCTCTCCGGCTGACCAGGCCCGTGAAGAAGCGGTGTTCAACGCCATCAACGCGACACGTAACAGTGCGGGTGTCCCGTCCTTGACGCGCGACCCGGTGATGGATGACGCGGCCCGCGCTTGGGCGCAGCAAGTCGCTCGCACCGATGTGTTTGTGCACTCCAACGGCGCGTTGAAGTACGCGGATTTGTTCCCGGCGGGCTGGAAGTTCGCTGGCGAGAACATGGTGGGCTACTACAATGTTGACCCGGCCGCTTACGCCGCGGGCTCCACGAAGGCTTGGGTGGCCTCTCCCGGTCACTACCGCAACCTGATGGATGCGCGTTTCAACCGCACCGGTATTGGTACGGCCACCGGCCGCCAGTGGGTGTACACGGTCCAGAACTTCGGACAGTACTGAGTCTTTTAGGGAAACCTCCCTTTCATCTCCCTGAGTTTCGGTGTCAAGCATGCTTGGCACCGAAACTTATTTCACCAGAGCTTGGTGGGACGCGAGGAACTGCCCGGCTGGCTCGCGAGTTCATCAGGCACAGGGGGTAGTGTATGAAATCTGCGATTAAATCGGGGTTGCTGGTCTATATGACCACGAAGGCCGATTTAATCGCAGATTTGAAACAGGTCGGGTAGCATAGGGCGATGTCTGTTATGGCCGGAAGCAACAAAAAAGCCCGCCGGACACGCGATGAGGGCGTGTACTGGTTGGACGACACCCCGGTGTACCTGACGCGAAAAAATGTGCGCAACCTGCGGCTACGTATTAATGAACGCGGCGAATTCCATCTCTCTATTCCCTGGCGGGCATCGATGTCGATGGCTCGGGACTTCCTGCACGAACAGGCTGCCTGGATTGCTCGGCAGCGGGAGCGCTTCGCTAGGCGACAAGCAGCGCAACCCCGACTGGTGGATGGCGAAACGGTCGCGTGGTGGGGTCAAGACGTCCCCCTGAAGATCGTGGAGGACCCTCGCCCTAGCGCCCGTGCCACCGCGGAAGTGAGCGCCGGAGCGATTGTACTGCACCTGCCGGTGGGAGCCCCCCTGGAAAAACGCCAAAGAGCTTTGGACAAATTGCGCAAAACATCCCTGGAAATCCGGTTGGCTCCGGTTTTGGCCAAGTGGGCGGCGGCTTTTGAGATCGAGCCCGGACCGGTGCGGATTCGCCGCATGAAGTCACGTTGGGGATCATGCAACCCGCGCACGCGGGCGCTGACGTTCAACCTGGAACTGAGCGCGAAAGATCCGAAGTACCTCGACTACGTGGTGGCTCACGAGTTTACGCACTATTTTCACCCCAACCACGGCCCCGAATTTCATGCTTTGCTATCTGCCAAGCTGCCCCAGGAACGCCAGCTGCACCGCGCTTTGAACCGGCGCAGAAACACCACTTGAAATCCAAACCACACCCCGGAACCGAAATCCCAGGCGACACGTCCAGGGCCACAGCGAGCCGCCACCAAAACCCATCACCGCACCCATAACCGCAACCCTAAGCGAGAAAGCAAAGCCCCCGACGGAATACCGCCGGGGGCTGTCGCTATTTGAGAATCTCAGAGGTTACTTGGACAAAGTCCCCTTCACACTCTTGACAATCTTTAACACCTGCGAGTTGGAGTCAAAGTAGGCCACGTTGGACAGGTTGCCGTCCTTGTCAAGGAAGAACAACACCGGCACGTAGTTGGGTCCCACTACGTTGAACAACGGGTAGCCGTTGAGGTGGAAATCGCTTTCCATGTCGGACAGGCCCAAACGGCTCAACGTATAGCGCACGGTGGAAGAATTCCCGGACAACATAACTTCGGCAAAGTTGAACCCTGACTTGTTGATGTCGTGCAGCTGGCGCCAACTGGCCTGGCAGGCCGAGCAATCCGGACGTCCTAAAGCCACCACGGTCGGACGCTTCCCGTCCAACAAGTCGCCCACCTTGAGCGATTTGCCGTCCAGAGACTGGAGCGCGTAACCGCTCAGATTCTTGCCGTAGGCGGGGCGAATCTTGGAAGCCAAGTCGCTGCCCGACAGGTGCGCAAACTCGCCGTTGGCGGCCCGCTGAGCATAGCTGAGCGTGGTGAGTTCACCGTTATCGCCGGGGTCGACCGGGTCATCGCCGGGATCATCAGGATCCACGGTCGGATCCGGAGTCGGCTTGTTGTCATCCGGGTCAACCGGGTCGGCCTTATCGCTAAACGTACGCTCCACGAAGGCCGGAAGCGTCTCCGCGGTTTGGGCTCCGCCAATGTTGACCAGGCGGCCGTTGGCGTCCAACAGCAGTGTGTTCGGCGTGGTCAGGAAGTCTGCCCGGGCGGCCCAAATGGTGTCCACCGCGTCATAGTAGATATGGGGACGCATGGCTTCCAGACCGTTTTCGGTGATGACCTTGTCAACCATGTTCACGGTTTCTTGCATATTATCCGCCACGGAAGTCACAACTTCGATGAAGTTGTACTGGGTATGGTCAAGTTTCACCATTTCCTTCCAGGTGTTTACACAAGCGCCGCAGCCCGGGTAGCCGAACATCAGCACGGTGGTCTTGTTCGGGTCCACCAATGACTCTAGCGACTTCACCTGGCCGGAGGCGTCCTTCACCCGGTATTGCAAGAAGTTCTTGCCATAGTGGTGGGTCAAGGATTCGTAAGCCACGTCGGTGTGATGCAAGCCCTTGAAATCTCCGCGTTTCTCACGCTGGTCAAAGGTCAACCAAGACAACCCGGAATTGGGCTGAACCTTGCCGTCTGGGGTGACCCGGAACAGAGCCAGACCGTTGCCGTCAACAAAGTTGGCTTTCGTGGCCGTTATCGCTACGCGGTACACCCCGTTGGGGGTGTTAGCCGGCAGTTTCACGTCCATGGTAGCGTCACCGCGGTTACTCATTGTCAAATCCTGGGAGGCAATAGCCTGACCCGCAGCATTCGTGACGATGACTTTGGCATTAGCCTTGCGGATGTAGTTGCCGTCCAAGTCATTGACCAGCACATTGATCTTGGCGGTGTCCCCCGCCCGGTAAGCCGGAGCATCGGTGGAGGCCACGATATCGAGAGCCTTCACATATTCGGGGAACACGGCATCGCGGCCCTCGTTGAGCCACTTGGTCATACCGCCGTTCATCCAGTAAATGTATTTGAAGCCCTTTTCCTGCATGAGCTTGGCGGTGGCCCCGCTGCGAACCTGAGTCCGGCACAGCAACAGGTAGGTTTTGTCCTTATCGAGGGTATCCAACCATTCTGACAGGCCATCGGCATAGTAGTCGCGGTTCACCGCCCCATCGATGTGCGATTCGAGGTATTCAGCCTTGGTACGCATATCCAACAGCATGAAGTCATCCTTGCCCAGGCGCTCCCCGAGCAAAGTCGCGGCTTCATCAGTTTCAATCATCTTGTAGATCTTTTGTTTTCCATCGTTGGGGTCAACCGGATCCGGCTGGGGATATTCGGAACCAAAGACTACCGAATAGTGACCCACACCCCGGTAGTATCCATTCGCGGCGATGGTGACTTCGACGTTGTAGCGTCCTTCACTCATATCCGAATTCGGCTGGATAGAAACCCCAGTCTGACCGTAATAGTTCGTACCTTTCACCAGGTTAGCCTCAAAACCATTAGGACCGGTCACATTGATGTAGGCCGTGGCGTAGGGCAGGGCGTAGCCGTAGGCGTTACGGGTCGTAATCGAAATCTGAGCCCGCTGACCAAAGTCATATTGGGTCGAAGCCGACTGGAAGTACACCATCGGGGTGTAGGGGTTGATTTGGTTGACGACATCGAATGACATCGTCGCCACTCCCCGGTTGAAACCAGGCTGGGTGGTGGTGAAACGTGCCAGGTAGGTACCCGGAACGGCGTTGCGAGCCGTGGTGTAGCTGTAGGTCGTCGCTCCTTGGTAGTTCGCCTGACCCTGATCCGAGTGAATGACCTGACCAGAGGGGTCAACGATGTCCACCTTTACCTGTGCTCCCGCGGCGTAACGTTGCGGTTGCCAGGTACTGACATAGAAGTTGATGGTCCGTCCCCGAGCTACCACAGAACGGTCTGTGGAAACTTTCGCCTTTAAGCTGGGAGCGGTGGGATCAACCTCACCATCGTCAGGTTTCGGCTTGTTGTCGTAAACCGTGTAGGTGAACGACTGGTGAGCCGACTCGTAGCCGTCCTTCGCGACTGCCACGGTGAGGGTGTATTTTCCGGCTACCGTGTTGAGAGAGGCGGGCACCTTGAGGGTGGCCTTCCCATTGCGGTCGGTGATTCCGCTCAAGCCGCGAGAAACGCCCTTCGGGTTGATGACTGTGGCGTTCACGTTGGTGTTTTCCACCGGGATGTTCGCTTGGTCCTTAACCGCAAGGTTCACGTTCAAGCCGTTGTTCTGGGCCACCTGGGTGGCGCTCAAAGTGGCGACCAGTTTCAAGGTGCGCTGTACCGGGGCCGGTTGCGTGACGGTGACCTGTACCGAGGCGCTAATTCCGGAACCGTCAGTCGCCTGCGCGGTAATGGTGGCATTGCCCGCAGCTACGGCGCTAACCTTACCGGAATCGTCAACCGTAGCAACCGCACTATCACTAGAGTTCCACTTCAACACCTTGTTGGTGGCGTTTTCAGGGGTGATGGTGGCTTGTACCGTATCGCTGGAACCGACCTGCAGCGACAGCTGCGAGGGGCTGAGCAGGATACCGTCGACACGCGTCTCATCGCCCGGCTTCGGCGTGCTACCGGCCGGAACAGTGATGGCTTTCAAGCTCACGTTTGAATTGGCGCGGAACCGGGTCAAATCTCCCCAAGAGCTACCGTCGTAGGAAATGTAGGACTGACCGGCGCGAGCGGTGGCACGCGAGGAATAGCCCCACTGCGGCTGCTCAATCGGGATGGGGTAGTTGTATCCCGGAGTAGTCAGCTTCACCATAATGGCGAAAGTGCGGCCTTTTGCGACGGTTAGCGGGTCGAGGTCTACCGTGTGGTAGCCCGCAAAGGTTAAGCGGCCCGAAGCTACCTGGTGAGAGGTGTCAAAACCTTTCGCGGGGGTAAAGTTCGGGTCTACGTAGACTTCGTAACTGGCACCGTTAGAAGGCACGAAGAAACCGGCTTCCTTGACATCCACGTTTTCCTTGGTTGGACCAAAGACGTTGGCAAACCAGCCGGTCGGGCCTTGCCCGATGGTACCGGTCATGCCCAGCGGATCGTAGTACCAGATGGTGCCGTTGTCGGTCTTGGGTTTCAGGACGAAAGCAGCGTTATTGGTTTTGCCCATGATCCCGTCATAGTAGGAAACATAGAAGTAACCGTTGTCGTTGCCCCAGTATTGTCCCCAGGAGTTCTTAACAATCCAGGCCCCGTTGCCCGGCGGACGGTAATAGAAGTTAGAGGCGGAATAGTTATCGTCCCAGCCCAGGATGCTCACCGCATGGTTGGGTGTACCGTAGCCGCGGTCATAATGACCCATGGTGCGGAAGTTCAGGTAGTTCGTGCCGCCATAGACTGTGGTATACAGCGCTCCGTATTCCATCACCGCACGCTTCAAAGTTTCCGTGTCCGCTCCCGAGCGCATTGTCGGCAGGTAAAAGACCTCGTCAATATCGAATTGCCGGCTCAGATTAGACGGGGAACGGAAGTTGTAAGGGTTGTAGGGGTCGTCCTGCTCGGCAACCGGACCGCTCCAGCGCGCCAGGTAAGCCGCCGCGACTTGTTCGGTACCGCCATCATTGGGACCCCAGTCAAAGCCGTGGGTGTTGCGCATATTGGCTTCCGAATAGTCCGGGTTTGAGTCGAGCCCTTTGGATAGTGCAATCGATTCTTCGGAGGAGTTCGCCGCGAAGGACCAGCACGATCCGTTGGGTCCCTGGTCGCGCACCGGGGTAGAGCGGTTCAGTTCGCGCAGATCAAAACGAGCCGGCAGCTCGGCGGGGCCGCTGGAACGCAGCGGAGTGCGCGCACTGCCTAGCAAGTTGTAGTTGGTGTTGATTTTTACCGGGTCTTGGCGCTGACCATTTTCACGACTGCTGGGAGCTCTGAAGGATCTGTCAGTGCTGCGGGTGCGGCTGCGGTCGTGGGTAAAACTTGGGTTCAGCGGAGCGTCACTAACAGTCAAGTCCGCGTTGAGACTGGGATTTGGTTCAGTGTTCGGATCAGCTGCTGCCAGGGTGGGCACTGAGGCACTGAAAGATAATCCCGCGATGGTGAGTAGGGAAACGAACCCCACTTTGATCTGAGATAGTTTCTTCATGATTTTCCTAAACAATAGGTTCTCGGAATCAAGGCCGTTTGCATGACTCCCAGTTTCTATCAGAAACAAAAACCGTTACTGGTAATTTAGGGAGAAAAACTTTAAAAAACAAAAAAACGTTCAAGCACGTTTTTTTCTATTCAAAAATGGAGATAAAGCCGCAGTTCAGAGAGTTTTATTTACAGACCCGTAAAAAAGTCTAAAAATGCGCTATTTTTGTATTCAATATAGCCACCTTCTGAATACAAACGAAGGATTATATTCTTCAACGTACAGAACATGAACGTAAATTTGGGTGCTGCGGACAGCGTCCCTGCGCAGATGCATATTTCGCTGATTGAACAGATTGGTAACGTATGATTCCTGTCGACTACTGCGAATTTGTGTGTTCATTTGCACACCGAGACGGCTCGGGCACGTTAGTATACAACAGAAAAACCCCTGCGGACTGTGCTAAACAGTACCGCAGGGGTCCGTATCTAAGGATGCTTAATCTAGTGAGGACTATTGTCCACAACCGCAGGACGGTTCCTCAGACTGGCCGCACTGGCAGCTCGCATCGTCACGCTTCGGCTGCAAATCCACCCATTCGCGAGGCTCCACGCGCACCCCGGTAAAGAACGGGGTATCGACGCGCACGAACAGGCGAGCTTCAACCTCACGCTGCTTGCGCAGCACTCCCATGACCCGATCCAGGCGGTCAGCCTCTAGGGTGATGGTCCATTCCCAATCTCCCAGAGCAAACGCTGCCAGGGTTGAAACCGCCACGTCATTGTAATCGTGGCCGTTCATACCGTGTTCCTTGAGGATGGCGTTGCGCCGCGCCTTGGGCAGGTAGTACCAGTCCCAAGAGCGCACGAAAGGATAAACTGCGGCGTACTTGCGCGGGGCGAAACCGCCCCAGCAGGCGGGCAGGTGCGATTCGTTGAACTCAGCGGGCAGGTGGCGGCTCATCGCCGACCAGACCGGCTCGAACAGAGCGGGCCGGCCGTGGCACGTCCCGATGGCTCCCACCTTGCGGAAGGCTTCTTGCAGTGCTTCAGTATTATCGGCCAGTGCCCAAATCATCAGGTCAGCATCGGGGCGGAATCCCGACACGTCATACCAGCCGCGCACCACTACGCCGTTCACCGCTTCTTCCAAACGGTGGGTAATGCGTTCCAGACGCTGCGGGTCAGTGGGCAGAGGCCGGGTCCGGCGGAACACCATGTGCAGGGAGTAATTCTCTCTGGCGTTGACTTCGTGATAATCGACCGCGTAATCGCGCGGGTCGCCGGTAATTTCCGGAGCTGTTTGAACGGATTCGGGATGTCCCATGGTTTCTCCTTTGATTGGGGTTGGGTTAACAGTGTGATGAGGATGAGAGTGGATAGGGCGCGGATACTGGCAGCAGTTCGGTCCGCAGGTTTCCGCCAAGGGCGGGTAGGTGTCGGGCTCCACGGACTGCTGGGGGTGTTCTCCGCGCGCGAAGGCGGCCCGTTCGTAAACCAGGTCAGCCAGTTCATCCAGGAACTCAGGGTCAGATTCCGCGGTGGCAGCCCGCCGATATTCCAAGCCCAGTTCCTGGGCGGTAGTGGCAGCCTCGGTGTCGAGGTCATAGACGACTTCCATATGGTCCGAAATAAAACCGAAGGGAGCCACGATGACCCGGCGCACCCCGGAGGCCGCCAAATCGCGCAAGTGGTCATTAATATCGGGTTCCAACCACGCCTGATGCGGGGAACCAGAACGGGAACAAAACGCCAGCGACCACGGCATTTCCAGTCCTTTTGCAGCAAGTCTGCGGTTGATGGCTTGCGCAATCGCGAGGTGCTGGGCCAGGTAGGTCCACCCCTGCCCCAGAGCGTCTTGCTCACGGGTCACCGTCGGCAAAGCATTGAGGGCTTCAGGGGAGAAGTCAGTCAACCGCTTGCGTAAGGCGACGCTGGGCCGGCTGACGGGAGTATCAAAACGGTCGTCAAACAGCGCCGGTTTCCGCACTGCCGGGGAAGCCTCGGTCGCGCTGTGAGCACAGCGGCAAGACCCGGAATGTCGTGCCATCTCCAGGGGAATCGAATGCGTTACGTAAACCAGGTGAACCGGTGAAGGTGACGTTGCGGCGGAGTGGTCAGAAGCGGGAGCCACGTTTAGGTCCCGGGCAGCCGCCGCGATAGCGCGAGCGTTAGCGGTGACAAATCCAGGGGTGTTTGCAAAAGGTCGCACCCGGTCCAGCGTGACTTCACCGGCCACCTCGGGGCGGGCAGCGCGCAGGTCAGCCAGCGCCTGGGCCAGGTTTTCCCGGTATTGCCGGCATCCCGAATAACACGTGTAGGCGGTAGTGAACAGCGTCAAGATCCGGCGTGCTCCCCGGTCAACCAAGTCAATCAGACTTTCGCTGAAGTACGGGTGCCAGTTGCGGTTGCCTACCGTATAGATGAGGTCGTCGCCGAGGCGTTGGTGGAGGCCGGCCAAGAGCTCATCATTGCGGGCATTAATCGGGGAAACACCGCCAAACAGGCGGTAGTGTCCGCCGACTTGTTCCAGGCGAGAATCGGGAATACCTGCCCCGCCGGTAGCATTGCGCAAAAACGGCAACACGTCCTCCGGGCCGTTCGGACCGCCATAGCTGACCAGCAGTAACGCATCGTAGGGAGACAAACTGTGCATGTGATTTACCTGACTTCAGCGTTCAGAGCGGCTTCGAGAACATCGGGAGTTAGTCCCCATACAGTTGCTAGGGCATCAACCCACTCGGTACTCAAACCCGCCTCGGCCGCCATGTGGGCGGAAACAGTGGGAGTATGCGCCAGCTTGGCAATGACGTGATGAATCGCGGCCTCCGCGACTTCCCGAGGAATCATGTCGCCGGCAGGAAGTCGGTCAATCTCAGCAGCAGCTGCTTGTTGAAAAATAGCGCGCAACTGCACGATAGCCGGATCCATGTGGCGTGCGGCCACTGCCGCATCGTACTCGCTCAAGCCGTCTTCAATAATTTCATGCGCCCGACGCACTTGAGACACTGCCAAAGCCGGAACCCGGTGGCGAATATCCTCCAAATCCCACAACGCGACTCCCGGCAGATCTCGCACGCTTTCCTCCACGTCACGATGCAGTGCCAGGTCCAAAATGGTCAAGGAACTGTCGGGGTCGGCCAGGCTGGCGTGCACCTGTTCGCGGCGCAGTACCGGGGCGCCGATTCCCCGCGCGGTGACGACCAAATCCGCCTGCTGCAGCGCCGGCACTAAATCAGCGGCGGAAACGACGCGGGTTCCGTGATTCTTGGCAAAGGCCGTGACCCGCTCGGAAGTCGAAATATTGGCGATGTCGCGCACCCCGCGGGCGCGTAGTTGGGCGACCGTACTTCCGGCATAAGCACCGGTGCCAACCAGGAGAACTTGAGCCTGTCGCCATTGGGGTAAACGACCGCTTTCTTCCGCCACGTCCAGCGCCACGGAAACCACGGAACGCCCTAGTCCGGTCAGTTCAGTCTTGCTGGCGACCTTCCGGGCGGTGGATAGCGCTCCTTCAAACATGCGCACCATCAACCCGTGAACTTCCCCCAAGTCTTGGGCGCGCGTAAAGGAACGGCGCACCTGACCCGCGACCTCGGCCTCACCCACCACCATGGAATCCAATCCCGCGGCAACCCGATACAGGTGCTCGGCGACCGCACGACCCTCAATAAAATTCCAGGCCAGAGTGCCGTTCGGGACATGAGGCGGGTGGGGAGCCTCGAGCTGTTGCGTTTCGGAGGGCAGGTCTTGGGTGGGAACCAGGCGTACTCTCGGATCGGCAGAAGCATAGATTTCCACGCGGTTACAGGTTGAAACCAGCACCAGGGAATGCACTCCCGGGGTCTCGAACCATTCCGATTCCTTTTCCGCAGCTTGAGATGCCGCCTGAGCCACTTCAGCCAAGCTGTGGGTCAGGTGATTGACGGTGTAGAGTTGAAAAGGCATCAACCTTTTTATACCTTAAATAGAATTACCCCCGCAAAACAGTTACTAAGGGTATCCTAAGTTAGGATTGTATTTTGGCTGCAGTTTCTATGGGTCTTGACCCACTATTCTCTGGTTCACGTATGCGTGCCGCGCTGAACGGAATCAGACCGGCTACCACACCCGTGTGGTTCATGCGCCAAGCCGGGCGGTCCCTGCCGGAATATCGTGCCCTGCGCGAGGGAAAATCCATGCTCGCCGCCTGCACCACCCCGGAGATCGCCGCCGAGATCACCCTCCAGCCGGTACGCCGCCACCACGTCGACGCGGCAGTGTTCTTTTCCGATATCGTGGTGCCGCTGTACCTGGCCGGCGCAGACATCGATATTGTGCCCGGCCGCGGACCGGTGCTGAAACAGCCTCTGACCAGCGCCGCCGAGGTAGAAAAACTGACCGAATTGGAAGTTTCGGACTGGTCGGTCATCGAGCAAGCCGCCGCCCATGTCCGCCGCGAACTGCCCTATGAAAAAGTCCTGCTGGGATTCGCCGGAGCGCCCTTCACGCTGGCCTCCTACCTGTTGGAAGCCGGTGGGCCGCGGCGGCGAGAATGCCTGGAAACCCGTGCTTTTATTGAGGCGCAACCCGCCGCTTGGACCAAGCTGGCGACCTGGTGCGCGAAACTGTCCGGTCAGTTCATGAAAGCCCAAATTAACGGCGGCGCCGAAGCGGTGCAACTGTTCGATTCCTGGGCAGGAGCCCTGACAGCAAAGGAATACCGCCGCTTCGCCCTGCCCTACTCGACGCTTGCCTTCCAAGGCGCGCCGGGAGCCACGCACGTTCACTTCGGGGTCGGCACCGCTCACCTCATTGAAGCGATGGGCGAAATCTCCGAGGTCGTTTCCATCGGCTCCGACTTGGGCTTGGACGCCGCCGCTCGGCGCCTGCCCGGGAAAGTCCTGCAGGGCAACCTCGACCCGGACCTGCTGGTTACCGCGGAGCAACCGGCGCAAACTGACGCTACCCCAACAGATGCGAAACCCACTGACCACATGGAGCAAATCTGGCGCGAAGCCGAACAGGTCTTGCAGGCTGGGCTGGCCGCTCCTGCCCACATTTTCAACCTGGGACACGGGGTGAGACCCGACACCGACCCGGGGGTGCTGACCGAACTGACCGCTCGAATCCACACTTGGCGAGCCCCGGCCACGTCCCCCACCGAAAACTCTCAAAAACCCACTAAACCCACCAAGTAACGCTTCTGAAGGGAAACAATATGGCTGACGACGGCTTTGACATGATTATCCTCGGCGGCGGGCTCGGCGCGCTGGCCGCCGGATACGCGGCGACAAAACGCGGGCTGCGCCCTCTCATCTTGGAGGAGCGCGGACGCCCCGGTGGCCTGGTCTGTTCAGGAGTTTTCGGGGGAGCCACCGTGGACATCGGGGCCGAATCCTACGCCACCCGCACTCCTGAAGTCACCGAGCTGTGCCGGGAACTGGGCTTGAACCCGGTCGCTCCCCACAGCGATTCCTGGGTGTGGGACCACGGCCGCAACGATGCCGTGCGGATTCCCTTTGGAACCCTGGGGATTCCCGCCGACCTTGACGACCCGGTGTTCGTGGAGGGACTGACCCACATCGCCGGGCCACAAGCCCTGGAGCGCGCCCGACAGGATTTGACACTGCCCGCGGAAGTCGGCGCGGACGCGAAAAGTTTTGGGGAACTGGTCGAAGCCCGGCTGGGGAAAGCCGTGCTGGACGCATTCGTGACCCCGTTCGCGGGAGGCATTCACTCCACGCACCCCAACGGGCTGGATCCCGACCGGGTCGCACCGGGATTGCGCGCTGCCCTGGCACGCACCGGGTCACTGACCAAGGCGGTGGCCGCCACCCGCAAACCCAACTCGATAGTGGTGATGATGCCCGAGGGCGGCATGTTCAAGCTGGTAGACGAGCTGGTGAAACGCATTACCGACGCGGGGGGACGCATCGACAACCACGTGCGAGTTATGCACGTCGAAGCCGGCATCGGAGCGGAAAACCCGCGTTGGGTCGTGTGGTGCAAACACACGATTTCCAACACCAAGTACCAGGGCGGACCTCCGGAAGAAACCGGTAATGCTTTCGGGCTGGCGACCGACCGGATTGTGGTGGCGCTGCCGGGCAACAGCGCGCTGAAGGTGCTGAACTCGGCCGCGGCCTCGATGCTGCGTCAAAAGTTCCACGCCGAACGCGACCACCGGGACGCTACCCTGCGGTTTGACGCGGCGGCCCTGGAAGAAATCGGTGATTTGACCACCGGATTCCAGCTGCACAAAGGCACCCACGTCATGAACGTGACCCTGGCGGTCAATGCACCCCAGCTGGACAACCCGCCGCGCGGGTCGGGCATGTTGGTCGGGCCTCCGCCCTGCGGACCTGATGAGGACCCGAACGTGTTGCAGGCCAAAGCCATCACGAACTATTCCGCGAAATGGCCCGGCACGATGGCGGGAGCCGCTCCTCACACCTATATCCTGCGGATTTCCTACGGTCGGGAGGGCGACCCGGACGGTTTTGTCTACCAGATTACGGTGGAGCGGGCTTTGGCTGACGCGTCGCGGATGCTGGGAGTGGAACTGACGATGGATCAGGTCCTGGATTCGCGCCGCATCTTTTGGGGCGATGCCATGACCCACCCCAACGCCGAGGAACGCGCCGTGCTCAACCAGATTGCCGCCGCGGCTCAGCGCGTGGAGGGCCTGGACCTGGAAGGCGCCCTGTTTGCCGGGACCGGGATTACTGCCGTGGTCGCTCGCGGATTGCAGTTTCAATAGGCAGGTTCACAAGGGCGGGGCGGACCGTTGCCGGGCGCTCACGCCGCGATGACGTCGGTAGCGCTGAAGTCCGTGCCTTTGAACAGTAGCGGTTCGTTCAGGGCGCGGGAGGCAGCGTAGGAAAAACAGTCCCCGAAGTTTAGCTTGGCCGGCGAGTCCGAGCCGCGGGCGAAATTTTGGATGGCGTGGCGAGCCCAATAGAGGTGGTTTTGATCCACGGGAGTGATTTCAATGCCCAAGGCGTGCAGGACCTGTGGTGGATCACCGTACTTGCGCGCCACGAGTTCAAACTCAACTGCGGTTCCCGCACTGATTTTCGTGTCGTCGCTACGGAGGATTTTTTCGAGATATTCCCGGTAGCCAGGTTCCTTAGCCATAATGGCGATTAAAACTGAGGTATCTACAATCACTTCGGTAATCCGTCCTCATCGTAGAGGTCGTCATCAGTCAAGAAAGTTATCCCTTCCTCCTCCATTTGGGCTTGAATTTCCCTGATGGCCTGCAGTTTTTCCTCATAAGTCGGTCGGCGCGTAGTCTCGAGTTCCCGTTGGGCCAGTTCGCGCACCACGGCGGTCATGGTCATGCCTTTACGTTTCGCGAGTTCGCGAACGTTTTCATACACTTGGGGATCTTTGATAGTCAGCATCGGCATAGAAAAATTCTACCATGAATGCTAGAAAAGCGGGAGGTTGGTTTGCCGCTTCGGTTACAACTTAGCCCCGCTTTGGCTTAAGCTAGAACTTATGCAAACGATTGGCAGCGCTGAGCGTCCGCTCGTGATTGGCACCCGGGCCTCTGCCCTGGCTTTGACCCAAACCCGCACGGTGGCATCCGACCTACAACAGCGCGGGCTGCACGTGAAAGTCCAGACTTTCACTACGGAGGGTGACATCAACCGGGCTTCCCTAGCCAGCCTCGGCGGAGTCGGCGTATTCGCGGCAGCTCTGCGGGTAGCGCTGCTGGAGGGCCACTGCGACCTGGTGGTGCATTCATTGAAAGACCTGCCCACCGTGCCGGTAGACGGTCTGGTGGTGGCGGCCACCCCAACTCGTGAAGATCCCCGTGACGTGCTGGTCGCACGCGACAGTCTGGGTTTAGCGGATTTGCCCGCTGGCTCGCGTATTGGAACCGGTTCGCCGCGCCGGGCTCGCCAGATTGCCCTCGCACGCCCGGATATTACCTTGGTAGACATTCGTGGCAACGTCCCGACCCGAGTCGGACGGGTGAAAGGTTTAGCTGCCGTGGCTGAACGGGCCGGCCTGCAGCCGGGCAAAGCCGCGGAAGATTTGGACGGGGTGGTGCTGGCACGAGCCGGGTTGCGCCGCTTGGGAATGGACGAGGCTATCACGGATAGCCTGGAAGGCACGGTAATACCGGCCGGTGGACAGGGCGCGCTAGCCCTGGAAACCCGTCCCGAACTGCTGGACAGTGAAGAGGGTCGAAACTTCGCCCAAATCCTCAAGTTTGTGGACGACGAACCCACCCATTTAGAGGTTAGTGCGGAACGCGCCCTGCTACGCTACCTGGAAGCGGGCTGCGCCGCGCCCTTGGGCGTGCGCGGAGTGGTGACCTGGGACAAACGAGTCGAAGCACCCTCGGGACGCCTAGAACTGACCGCCCGAGTGATCGGAAATCAGGGCGAAGTCCTGGAAGTCAACGGAGAAACCACCGTACTGCTGGGGGCCGAAACCGCACAGCGTGATTTCGCGCTGGCCGCTGCCCAACAGCTGGGGGTGGATTTAGCTGGGGAACTGTTGGCGGCCGGAGCCGCAACAATCGCCGACCTCAAAGCCACCAAATCTGTACCAACCCAGAGTGGTGCCAATCAGACGGTAGACAATGAAAAGGAATTGTGGGGGGAATAACATTTGATGAAACCTAAACTGTTGGTGCCCAGGGTCCCGGGAGACGTGTTGGCACGGGGACTGGAAAAGGCGGGTCTGCCGGTGGTGTGCGCGCCCGTGACCGAGAAAGTACCCACTGCCAGTGAGGACTGGTATGAGCCGATGCAGCGACTGCAGGACGGGGAATACGACTGGGTTGTACTCTCCAGCGTGGCAACAGCCACGTTCCTGGACGCTCACTATGACCTGGAAGATTTGTTTGCCCAAGTGCAGGTCGCAGCCGTAGGTGCCGCCACCGCCGAAGCCATCCGTCAGCTTGACGGTCATGTTGACCTGGTAGGACCCGATCCAGCCTGCGCCGAGTCGCTGGTCAAGGCGTTTCCGCCGGGGACTGGAACGGTGCTGCTGCCCGGTGCGGTTGGGGCGGCCCCGACCCTGGGACAAGGGTTGAACCGCAAGGGATACAACGTGGAAAAGCTGCGGCTCTATGAATCCGTGTGCCTACCCGATTTACCGCTGGAATGGGAGACCGCCCTGGCTCCCGGAACGCTGACCTACGTGCTGGTTACGGCCGGTTCGGTAGCACGCGCCGCCCACGAACTGCTGACGAAAGCCGGCGTGAAACAATGGCCCGAACCCATCGCTTTCGGGAAATCTTCCGCCACCGTGCTGCGAGAACTGGGCTGGTCTGCCGCCGAGGTTTGTGAAACCACGAACACCGAAGGGGTCGTTCGGGCTTATGAAAACGTTGTTCGAGAACTAGAACAGAAAGCCGCACGAGATTAGGGGATAACCATGACAGGATTACCGCACGCCGCAAATTTGGGGGTAGGACCGACCACCCCGAGCGCTACCGGGGGACGGCACACCGGGACTTCTGAAGCCGGAACTAAGGCCGGGGCGAACGACAAGGTTGTGCCTGCGCGGAAACTGCCCCACGGCCTGACCCCTTTTGTGCGTCCCCGCCGGTTGCGCACGTCTGTGCCGATGCGTCGCCTGGTGGCGGAAACCCGCTGGAGCCCTGAACAGCTGATCCTGCCCGTATTCGTGCGTGACGGGATTAGCGAACCGGTAGAGATTCCGTCCATGCCCGGCCAATACCAGCACACGCCCGAGTCTTTGGCGCAGTTGGGCCGGGAAGCGGCGGATGCCGGCATCGGGGGCATGATTGTGTTCGGGGTCCCCACCGACGCTGACAAAGACGAAACCGGTTCGGCAGCTTGGGATCCCAACGGGATTCAAAACCGGGGCATAGCCGCCCTCGCTGACGCGGTCGGGGACCAGCTGGTGGTCATGGCCGACACCTGCCTGGACGAGACGACCTCGCACGGACACTGCGGACCGTTGCGCCCTGACGGTGTGGTAGACAACGATTGGGCGGTGTCCTGTTACGCGGCTACGGCGGTGTCACAAGCGCGGGCCGGGGCGGCCGCGGTAGGCCCTAGCGGCATGATGGATGGCCAGGTCGCCGCTATCCGTGAGGCTCTGGATGAAGCCGGGTACAGTGACGTGGCGATTATGGCCTACTCCGCCAAATATGCTTCCGGCCTGTTCGGGCCGTTTCGGGACGCGGTCGGTTGCGCCCTGAAAGGCGACCGGCGCACCTATCAGCAGGACCCCGCCAACCGCCGCGAAGGACTGCGCGAAACCCTGCTGGACATTGAGGAAGGCGCCGACATGGTTATGGTCAAGCCCGCCTCGCTGTACCTGGACGTGCTGGCTGACGTGGCCGCGGCTTCACCGGTGCCGGTGGCCGCCTACCAGGTGTCTGGCGAGTATGCGATGATTGAGGCGGCAGCCGCTAACGGCTGGATTGACCGTTCCCGGGTCATCGACGAGTCCCTGACCTCGATTGTTCGGGCCGGAGCGGACATCGTGTTGACCTACTATGCGATTGAGGCGGCGCAAGGCTTGGCCTAACCGAGCCCGCGCCACGGTGAGCTAGCCGAACACGTAACCCGAAAGAACTTGTGACACAGTACTTTCATCACCCAAAGGAGGGCGAAATGACAACGAATGCTGATTTGTTTGCGGCGGCTCAAGCCGTCATCCCCGGCGGGGTCGATTCCCCCGTACGCGCCTACGGTTCGGTCGGGGGCGTGCCGGCTTTCGTGACTCGCGCCAAAGGGCCGCGCGTGTGGGACGCGGAAGGTCACGAGTTCGTTGACCTGGTTTGTTCCTGGGGGCCGATGCTGCTGGGTCACGCCGATGAACGAGTGGTCGAGGCCGTGACGCGCGCGGCTGAGGCAGGTCTCAGTTTCGGGGCGCCCACCGAGTCGGAAACGTTGCTCGCCGAGGCTATCCGCCAACGGGTGCCGCTGGCGGAAAAGGTCCGTTTCGTCTCGACCGGAACCGAAGCGACCATGACCGCTATTCGCTTGGCGCGCGGGGCGACCGGGCGGGATTTGATTATCAAGTTCGCCGGCAACTATCACGGACACTCTGACGGTTTGCTTAGCGAAGCCGGTTCCGGGGTAGCCACCGGCGGTTTGCCTGCCAGTGCGGGAGTACCGGCGGGGGTTTTGGCTC
>NZ_CFKZQR010000003.1:0-99223 GCF_985070215.1 Mobiluncus sp.
AAACAGACGTACCAGCGGAATCTCCTCATCGAGGTCAATATCATCCACCGCCAGATTAACTGCTTCGGAAATCCGGGCTCCTGTCGCGTAGAGGAACTCCAGCAGCGCTCGATCTCGCAACGCATTGTTGTCGCCGGGAGCACTAGCGGCCTCCAGCAGGGCTTGGACTTCTTCCACGGTCAACACCGTGGGCAAATGGGCGCTGACCTTGGCAGGCGCGATGCCTTTTGTCGGATTCGAGTGAGCCGCGCCGGTTTCGTAAGCATAGCGATGCCAAGAGCGCACACTGGCGATGGCACGGCGCGCCGAGGAGGGGGCCACCGCAGCATAGTCACCAAAACCCGCTTCTAGGGCACGTACAAACGACTCCAAAACCGGCAAGGTCACCTCATCGAGACTTTTGACACCGTTAGCGACCAGGAATGCTACGTAACGCCGCAGGTCCCGAGTATAAGCCGCTACGGTATGCGGGGAAGCGCCGCGCTCCACCGCCAGATAGTCCAAGTAGGGTTGGGGGTCCAGCCGTTCCGGATACGCAAAATCGGGGGCAGGTCGCGAGCCCATATCCTCCCCCTTTCACCCGGTTTTTTTATAGTATCGAGTGACGGGGACAAAATCCGCGAGTATATATCCGACTTTCCGATAATTTAGGTGATGAGTTATGACATTTGTGGCAAGTGAACTGGACAAACAGGCGATTAACGCCGCCAAGGCTCTGGCGGCAGACGCGGTAGAAAACGCCGGTAACGGACACCCGGGAACCCCAATTTCTCTGGCTCCCGCCGCTTACCTGCTCTACCAGTATGTGATGCGCAGTGATCCGGCAGACCCCTGGTGGTTGGGCCGAGATCGTTTCGTTCTCAGTGCCGGACACGCCTCGGCTCTGCAGTACGTGCAGCTGTTCCTGGCTGGCTACGGGATAGAGCTGGAGGACCTGAAAAAGTTCCGTCAAGCGGGCGGGCTACTAACCGGCCATCCCGAATACCGTCACCAGCCCGGTGTGGAAGTGACCACCGGGCCTTTGGGCACCGGCATCGCGGCTGCGGTCGGCATGGCGATGGAACAGCGCCGTCTGCGCGGGCTGCTGGACCCGGACGCGGCTCCCGGCGAAAGCCCCTTTGACCATCACATTTATGTGGTGTCCGGAGACGGCTGCCTGCAGGAAGGCATCAGCTACGAGGCGATGTCTCTGGCGGGTACTCAGGAACTCGGAAACCTCATCTACCTATATGACGAAAACCGGATTTCTATCGAGGACGATATTGAGATTGCCTTCACTGAGGATATTCGCGCCCGGTTTGAATCTCAGGGTTGGCACTACCAAGAAGTGTCCTGGGTGCAAGACGACGGGTCTTACGTGGAAAACCTGGAGGCCCTATTTGCCGCGTTCGAGGCCGCAAAAGCCGAAACTCACAAACCCTCGATTATTAAGTTGCGTACCATTATTGGCTGGCCCTCGCCGAACAAACAGAATCAGGGTGGCATTCACGGCTCCGCTCTGGGTACTTCAGAGTTGGAAGGCCTCAAGACCGCGCTGGGGCTTGACCCCACTAAGATGTTCGACATTCCTGCCGAAATTGTCGCTGCTACCAGGGAAAACGTCACCCAGCGCGCCCGGGCATTCCGGGCTGAGTGGGACCCGCGCTTTGCCGCCTGGCAGCAAGCTCACCCACAGCAGGCCGCGTTGCTGAAGCGTTTGCAAGATGGGGAGCTGCCCGCCGATGTGGAGTCGGCGCTGCCGCAGTTCGAGCCTGGCAGCGCAATCGCCACCCGCGCCGCCTCCGGCAAGGTCATCAACGCTTTGGCCGGCGTGCTGCCCGAGTTGTGGGGCGGCAGCGCGGACCTGGCAGGCTCCAATAACACCGCCATCGCCGACGAACCGTCTTTTGCTCCCGCCGACCGCGCCACAAAAGCGTGGACGGAAGTCAGCGAATGGGGTCGCAACCTGCACTTCGGGGTGCGCGAGCACGCTATGGCAGGAATCCTCAACGGCATCGCGACCAGCGGTTTGACCCGACCCTATGCGGGAACTTTCCTGGTGTTCTCGGACTTTATGCGCGGGGCGGTGCGCCTCTCAGCGCTGATGAAGCTGCCGGTCACTTACGTGTGGACCCACGACTCTATCGGGGTTGGCGAGGACGGACCGACCCACCAGCCGGTAGAGACGCTGACCAGCTTGCGCGCCATTCCGAACCTGGCGGTGGTACGTCCCGCGGACGGCGCGGAAACCGCGTATGCCTGGTTAGAGATTATGCGGCGGCGCGGCCCGGCTGGTTTGGCGTTGAGCCGTCAAAAGCTGCCCAATCCCGCACGTGGGGCGGACACCGGCTTGGCCAGCGCGAACAATGTGGCGCGCGGTGGTTATGTGCTGAAAGACTTTGGGGACAATCCCGCGGTCATCTTGCTGGCGACCGGTTCTGAAGTCGCTCTGGCTCTGCAGGCCGGAGAACAGCTGGCTCAGGAGGGCGTGGCGGCACGGGTCGTTTCCCTGCCGTGCCTGGAGTGGTTCGAGGAACAGGACGCGGCCTATCGGGAATCGGTGTTGCCCGCGTCAATCCGCGCCCGGGTGTCCATCGAAGCCGGACTGGCGATGCCGTGGTATCGCTATCTGGGCGACGCGGGGGTAGCCGTCTCGGTGGAAACGTTCGGTACTCCGGCAAGCGGTGCGGATAACTTTGCCCACTTCGGGTTCACCGTGGAAAACGTGGTCGCAAAAGCGAAAGAGAGCCTGGCGAAAGCCTAGGCAAAAGCCCCAGAGACCACTGGAAGCCCCGGAATATTCCGGGGCTTCCACTTTTAAGATTTAATGCGGCTTACTTTTGAGCCGGAGCGGGGCTGGTCGGCAAAGCCGGAGTCGGATTGGCCGGAGCCGTAATGGGTGCGGTAGGCGTCTGATTAGCCTTGGCGTCAGGCGCCGCCGGCTTATCCATGGTGAAAGCGAACAGCACGATGGCAAAGAGCCACACCAGGGACACCACCACGGTCAAAATGTTCAGGTTACGCTGACCCACGCCAGAGGAGGACATAGCCGAAGTCAAGCCGCCGCCGAACATATCGGACATGCCGCCGCCTTGACCCTTGTGCATCAAAATGGACAAAACCAGCAGCAGAGAGGTGATAACCAAAAGCACCTGTGCCACGATGTTGAAAGCAAATAACATGTTTTCCTCTGTGTTTATCTGTTCACGAACTCAGCCTTGCAATGATACCACGACCCGGGTATTAAGATGATTTCGTGACCGCAACACCCAAAGATTTATCCCCTCTCAGCGCCACCACCGCTGTCTTTATCGGCGGCGCACTAGGGTCGCTGCTGCGCTGGGGTGGGTCTTTGGTAGCCCGTAGTGCGTCGTCCTCGCCAAGCTGCCAGGGCCTTTGCCGGGTCATTGTCGGGGGCGGCGGAGTCAACATCGACACCTGGATTTTGAACCTCATTTCGGTGGTGGTGCTGGCATATTTGACGGGTCGTTTGGTGTCTAATCCGCATCGGCATCGTTCCCAAGCCCTGAAGCTGACGATTGGCACCGGATTTTGCGGTGGACTGGGGACTTACGGGGGTCCGGTGTGGCAGATTGTGGTTTATCAACAGTTTCACCTGGGGCACTTGCTGGAGCTGATTGCCATGTTTGCCGTGGCTCTGCCGGCGGGATTGTTTGCGCTGTGGCTGGGAACCCGGAGCGCTTTCGTATCCGGCGACATCTACCGCGACTCTCCCGCTGACTTTACCCTGCCCAATGCTAACGACCCGACCTCCCTGCCCCCCTTGTCCACAGCGGCTGCCTCCGCTGCACCGCCCACTGAGTCTTTGGAAAACGCCCCCACCCGGCCTTCTGACCCAGCACCAGTATCTACCAGCGATAACAGCACGGGGAGGTCAGCATGATTCCCCTCTTCATAGCCCTCGGCGGAGGACTGGGCGCGGCCGCCCGTTTTGGCATGGACAAACTATCCACGCGCTGCATCGACAAGTTTCGAGAGAAGCGCAGCGCCAAACACCCCAGTGAAACCGTGACCGGGAAGCGCTTGTGGGGCGGCTGGGGAATTATTTTCGTCAATATCACGGGGTGTTTCCTGGTGGGCTGGGTCGCGACCGCGCCGTGGCTTGATGTCGTCATGGGCGGGCCGTTACAAGCCCAACTACCCACACACACGGTGGCGGACGTGCTGCAAGCCGGTTTCCTGGGAGCCTACACGACCTTTTCCACCGCCATCATGGACACTATCGGCTATACCTGGAAGCCCAAGTTTGACTTTGTGTACGCCGTGAAAGCCACACTGCTGATAGGTGTGGTCATTTTTATCTGTATCGGGGCGGCGCTGGCGGGCGTGGCGCTGAACACCGGCGTTTTCGTCCTGCCGAGCCTGCATTCCTAGGGGTATCAGCGACAAAATGCCAGTTTGAACACGGCACCAAGAGTACTTCTGGTGGGCTGGGGTTTGGGCATCTGCGCGCCGGATTTTGTCACGTCTAATCACATAAAAACCCTGTACTTGTAGCGGTATTAGATGTAAAATTATGCTATAGCGCTCAGTACAAGATGAAGAGAAAGTGAGGGAAGTTAACATGTACATTTACAGTCTTAGACCTTACGTTCCTCCTCCAGATTATTTGAAGGCTTATTCCACACAGATTGACTCAGTACCGAGTTTCAAGATTGATAGTCTAAATCTAGGTTCACTGATTACTGACAAAGAAGAAATTAGTGATGCCGCTAAATTAGCATCAGCAGCTTTTGAAGATTTCTCCAAAGTAGACAACATATTACGTCGTGAAGATAATTCTTTAACCGCTTTCGCAAAGGAATATGCCCGGCGGCGTGATTTGATTATTAAGGCTGGGGAAACTGATGAGACCTACAAAGCGAATCAAGCGAAGTTGATTGACGCTCTCGATACTGCGATGCGTGATCGAGTTTCAGCCTTTGCTGATGACTGCGTGACACTGATTGGTAAAGTAGCTTCTTTAGTCTCGACTGGGGACGCGGATTTGGTGCAATCTGGCTGGGTGCGAGGCTACCAAGGAAGCGAAAAACTCTGGCTTTCAAGCTCTGAAGAACAAGGAATTAAGGCTGATATCAAAGAAATGTTCTCGCTAGCCATGAAGTCCGGGAGCGAGTCCGTGTCGGCAGGCAAGAACGAAAGTTCGATTCCTAATGGCCAATTCTTAGCCTCTTCTGATTTTGCGGGGCGCTCTTTCTACCGAAAGCTAGAGGATTTTTCAATTCAGATAGTCGATAAAGGTTATACTCGCTGGGCTATGAAAGGAACCGAAGAAGGTGAACGTTCTGTCCGGGCAATCTGTGAGAGGGACAGCCTCGGTCTTAAAGCCTTTCAATATGATTGGGAAACCTTTATTGTCGATATGGAGGATACCTCAGCAATTGAGAAATTCTCTGGCGGTCTCAAAGCCATTTTGAGCCGATTCGATGAAGCAGCGAGCGTACACAAGAGACATAGTGATCTCGAATATGACCAAAGCCCAGCTGTGGACGAGTCAATGAAAAAAGTCGCGGAAAAACTGGATCCCAAGGTTCTCGCTGCGGGGACCAAGACCTTTGAGAAATATGCTCCACGCATTGAACGATTTGCCGATAAACTGTCCGATTCTCAAAAGTCTTTGCTCGGAGTCATGTATCACGATGCCGAAATTCTAGGGACAAAAAACGCTTTTAAGAAAGTCGACGCATTCGCGAAAGCTTTGGCGACTAAAAACTTTTATGGTTTTAAGTTCGAGCCGCTCAGCAACCCCAAGAATTTGACCGTGTTAAACCTGTTGCAATGGTTTAATGATGACGAAGCGAGCACGGGGATCCCCAAGGATCGCGCTCCACAAAAGTTGACAGCTTTCGAGAGAAAGGCGCTAATCACCCAAAAATACCTTCCTCACCTGGTAGTTGGCAACGAGATAATCCAAGATGAGCTTGCTCATGCCCTGTTCAAACAAGGCAAAGCCGACGAGGTTAAGAGATTGAATCTAAAATACTCTAAATAGCTTTACCGCACAGGCAGTGATGACTGGCTGGCATCATAACAACTTCCTCGGCTTTTTCCGAGGTCGCGGTCTCATCGGTGTCGATAGCACAGATAGGCTCACACGCTACCACGCACTTGGCGGCTAACCAATGACGCCAAAACTATAGCCCTGTGCAGCAAAGTAGTCGATAATGCTGGGCAGTGCCGCAACGGTAGCTGTTTTTGGCGCCGAATCGTGCATCAACACGACTGCCACGTTTCCGGTACGCGGAACCTGTGAGCGCATTCGATTCACAAGCTGGTTGGCATTCAACGATCGGCTCAACGCGTCCCCGATTTCCACGTTCCAATCTATCCACGTCATTGCGCGTGAAGCCATCAACTGGTTACAAGGTGCCATGCCGCGCCACGACATCTGTCCTCCCGGATACCGGAAAGCGCCGGTCCCCCACTGGGGACCCAAAATCGAACGCACCGTATCGACCGCCCGGGCGTAATCTGCCCCGACATTCGCCGGCGAACACACGCGCCGAGGGTATAGATACTGATAGTTATGCGAGGCGGTATGCACCGCCACCGCATGACCATTGAGCAGTTCTTGGCGCAAAATCTGTTGGGTAGCGGCACTGCCCAGCTGGTTTGTCGCCACAAAGAAAGTGGCGTGAACTCCGCGGCTCGCTAAAGTCTGCAGGTTCTGGGCGGTGTTGGCGGAGGGGCCATCGTCAAAAGTCAGGAACACGACTTTTTGCTGGGGGTAGGTCGGCGAAGTTTGGCGGCGCAACAGCCAGTCCTGCACCTGCCCAGCCGGATAAACGTAGCTTTGCGCGGCATAGATGTGGTTTTGTCCAGGGACTATATCCGTCGGCCGCACCGGTGGCGGGCACACTTTTCCTGTCGCCTCATTCGACACGGCACCGGTGCCACCGAGGACGGTTTTGGTCTCTACTGTCGAAAGGCGCTTGACTACCGGCTGACTGTTGCACGTCGGTCCGCTGAGTAAAACCGGCAACCCCGCAGCTTTTGCCAGAACCGCTCCGGATAGAGCATCGGGGAAGTTCTGGGCCGAAGTTACCAGTGCCCCAGAAAAGCCTTGGCCCCAGAACTGCTGGGAAACATTAAATGCCGTATCGAAACGGTCAGTTCCGCCCACAGACACCAGGGAAACCCCCGGCAGAGATGCCCGAAGCTGGGCTGAGGCATCGGAAGGGAGTTTTTTCCCGATGACGTAAACAGTTTGGGGTTTCAGACGTTTCAGTTCTGTCAAAGTTGTGGCATCAAATCCCGCGGGATTGCTCAGCAACAGCGGCGCTCCCAGGCGGGCCGCAGCCGGTCCCGCCACCAGCGCGTCAGGAAAATCGCTGCCGGAAACCAACATCACCGAATCAGTTTCCGAACCCCAAAAATGCTGCGAAACCGCTGCTGCTGTCTGGTATCGGTCCTCTCCGGAAACTCGCAGCAGCTTCGCGCCAGGCAGGATTGTTTCCAGGCGGTTTTCCATCCCCATATCGATTGCACCCGAACCTCCCACCAGCAGGATTTGCTTCGGATTGAGACGTTTTAACTCAGCCGCGGTCGATGGTGGCAAGCTGGAGTGAGCGGTCAGCAACAAGGGTGCGCCCAAACGCGCCGCGGTGGCGCCCGCCACCAGACCGTCAGGATAATTTTCCCCGCTGACCAGCACGGCTGTGCCCGCCGAAACGGGAAAAATCGTGCGGCTGATTTTAACGGCAGTTTCGTACCGGTCCGCTCCGTCCAGACGTTGCTGGTTAGCCACCTGGACCGAAGGAAGGGCTTGGGGCGTTGTCTCAAAAGCCAACGTGGTTGCGTTGGCCGCGGAATATGCCCCACCAGATGAGGCCACGAACAGTACGGCTGCCAGCAATCCTGCCTTTGCGTTCATGATTGAGATTCCTTCCACGATGACGTGCAAAATTCACTATAGCTTTGTTTTGCTGTGGGATGCCACCCCCGCGATGCGGTCAGTCAGAAAGAAAAATTTTCCCGGGGAGACTACTGATTATCAATAGCCTCCCCGGGAGAGTTTTAGGGTGTGTGTGCCGTGGCGTTACTCACCGAGGCGGCAAATCTTGCCAAATTCTTCGGCTTTCAGAGAAGCTCCGCCGACCAAGCCGCCGTCCACGTTAGGTTGAGCCATGAGCTCGGCCACGTTCGCGGACTTCACCGAACCGCCGTAGAGGACGCGGATTCCATCAGCGGTTTCCTGACCGTAAAGCTCCGCCAGCTTGGCGCGGATAGCCCCGCAGACTTCCTCAGCGTTTTCCGGGGTCGCGGTCTCGCCCGTGCCAATCGCCCAGATAGGTTCATAGGCGACCACACACTTGGCGGCGTCCGGGGTAGGGATAGCGTCAAAAGCGGCTGCAATCTGCGCCAAAACGTGCTCAACGTGCTTTCCAGCCTTGCGCACCTCCAGAGCCTCGCCGCAGCAGATAATCGGTACCATACCCGCCGCCAGAACCTTGCGCGCCTTTTCATTAACGACAGCGTCGCTTTCCTGGTGATATTCGCGGCGTTCCGAGTGACCCACCACCACGTAGGTGCAGCCCAGCTTGGTCAGCATCGCGGTGGACACTTCGCCGGTGTAGGCACCGTTGTCGTGAGTGGAGACGTCTTGCGCGCCGTACTTAATCTTCATATCGTCACCATCAATGGTGGTCTGTACCGAACGAATGTCGGTAAACGGCGGAATGACCGCCACTTCCACCTTGCTAAAGTCGTGACGATGATCTTGCAGATCAAGGTTCAGCTGATTGACCAACTGAATTGCCTCGAGGTGGTCGAGGTTCATCTTCCAGTTGCCTGCCATCAGGGGAATACGTGCCATGCTTAGGCCTCCAATACTTCAATACCGGGCAAAACCTTGCCCTCCAACAATTCTAGTGATGCTCCGCCACCGGTTGAGATGTGGCTGAACTTGGACTCATCAAAGCCCAGCTGGCGCACCGCTGCCGCGGAGTCCCCGCCGCCCACGATGCCAAAGGCAGTGCCGTCCTGCAATGCCTTTGCTACCGCTTTCGTGCCGCCCGCGAAAGCCGGGAACTCGAACACACCCATCGGGCCGTTCCACGCCACGGTCTTTGACTCGGCAATCTTCGCGGCAAAGAGTTCACCCGATTTCGGCCCGATATCCAGGCCCATCTGGTCCTCGGGGATAGCATCGGCGGCCACTACGGTTGCCGGGGCGTCAGCCTTAAACTCGGGAGCCACCACGACGTCTACCGGCAGCACCAGTTCAACGCCGTTTTGTTTCGCCTGATCCAGGTAGCCTTTCACGGTGTCAATCTGGTCGGATTCCAGCAGGGACTTGCCTACTGCGTACCCTTGCGCCGCCAGGAACGTAAACGCCATACCGCCGCCAATCAGCAAGGTGTCGGCTTTCGTCAATAGGTTCGCGATAACGCCGAGCTTGTCGGAGACTTTCGAGCCGCCCAGCACCACCGTGTAAGGCCGCTCCGGGTTCTCGGTGGCCTTGCGCAGGGATTCGATTTCCTTTAACACCAGGAAACCAGCCGCTGCAGGCAGCAGTTTCGCCACGTCATAAACCGAAGTTTGCTTACGGTGCACCACCCCGAAGCCATCGGACACGTAGCAATCCGCCAACGCCGCCATTTCAGCCGCGAAAGCAGCGCGTTCGGCATCGTCTTTCGAGGTTTCACGAGGGTCGAACCGGACGTTTTCCAGCATAAGGATTTCGCCGGATGCCAGGGCGGCAGCTTTCGCTTTCGCGTCCGCTCCGGTCGTGTCCTCAGCCAAAGTGACCTTGACCCCAATCAGTTCAGCAAGGCGCTGCGCTACTGGAGCCAGAGAAAATTCGGGCATAACCTGGCCTTTAGGACGCCCCAGGTGAGCCATAGTGATAACTTTCGCTCCGCTGTCCAGCAACTTTTGCAGGGTGGGCAGCGCCGCGCGGATACGCCCATCGTCAGTAATGACGCCGTCCTTGAGAGGCACATTAAAGTCGCAGCGCACCAAAACGCGCTTGCCGCTCAAATCTCCCAAGGAATCGATAGTTTTCAGCATATTTATTCCTTTCCTTAAACACTAGGAAAATGCGAGAGGACGCCCGCAAATCGCGTAGAAATGCAGGCGTCCTATCTCACTCAAAACTCCTGAATTAGAGCTGCTTGCCCATGAACATGGTCAGGTCAACCACGCGGTTAGAGTAGCCCCATTCGTTGTCGTACCAGGACACGCACTTAATCATGTTGTCGATCTGCTTGGTCAGCGGTGCATCGTAAATGGATGAGTGCGGGTCGGTGACGATGTCGGTAGAAACAATGCCATCGTCGTTGTAAGCCAAAATACCCTTCAAAGAGCCCTCGGCAGCAGCCTTCATCGCGGCATTAATGTCATCGATAGAGCAGGACTTCTTCGGGATGAAGCTCAAGTCGGTGACGGAGCCGGTAATCACCGGCACGCGCAAGGCGTAACCATCGAGCTTGCCCTTCAACTGGGGAAGCACCAGGGCGACCGCACGGGCAGCACCGGTGGAAGTCGGCACAATGTTTTGGGCCGCAGCGCGGGCGCGACGCAAGTCCTTGTGCGGAGCATCGTGAATGCGCTGGTCGCCGGTGTAGGCGTGAATAGTGGTCATCAAACCATATTCAATGCCGAACTCGTCGTCCAGGACCTTGGCCATGGGGGCCAAGCAGTTCGTGGTGCAAGAAGCGTTAGAAACCACGTTATGCTTTGCCGGATCGTAAGTCTCATGGTTTACACCCATGACGAAAGTTGCATCCACGTTGCCCTTGGCGGGAGCGGAGATAATAACTTTCTTGGCACCAGCCTTAATGTGGGCGCGAGCCGCGTCTCCATCGGTAAAGAAGCCGGTGGATTCAATCACAATATCCGCACCCAAATCGCCCCAAGGCAGGTTGGCGGGGTCACGCTCTGCCATCGCGGCAAATTTCTTGCCGTCAACGGTAATGGAATCGTCATCATAGCTGACTTCCCTGCCCAGGCGGCCGGTCACCGAATCATATTTCAACAGGTGAGACAAAGTATGGTTGTCGGTCAAGTCGTTCACGCCAACAATCTCGATGTCCGCGCCCTGCTCCAGGGCGGCGCGGAAGAAGTTACGACCAATACGGCCAAAGCCATTAATGCCAACACGGACAGTCACAGTTTCCTCCATCTTGTGCAACTCTGTGCACATGTAGGTTCTTTAGTTATTCAATCCCGGCAGTGAATGCACTGCGGAACCCGGTCAAAAATGTCGACCAGCCCTTAAAACCTACCTGAAACACACCTATAAATCATCAGAAATCGCAGTTAAATTCCGGTTAATTTCGCTCTTATGCGCCAAAACCGTCCCGAAAATCCCGAATTATTAATTCACAGCGCACCCGTTTCGACACCGCGGACCCGCAGGCCGAGCCCCTTGGCGGGGGACAAAACCGCAAACCAACCCGAAAAAGGACGTAGGATTCAGGTATGACCAAGATTGATGTTTTTTCTAAAGATTTGCCCGCCCTGTCCACTCCCCTGGTGCTTGCTGTCGCCAAAGAAGGCCAGGAACTGCAGGTTCCCACTTTTCCCGCCCTGCGGGATTTTGCCCGCGCTGCCGGAGTGACCGGAAAACTCGGAGAGGTCAACAGGGTTCCCTCCCCGCATGATTTTTCCGCCGCGTTCGTCGTGTTTGTCGGAGTCGGCTCCCCGAAAAATACCGCCGAAACGCTCCAGAACTTCCGCGAAGCGGCCGGCAACGTGACCCGTAGCGTCAACAGTGAAGAACTCGCTTTTTCTTTCCCCACAAAGAACCATGAGGAAGTCCTGGCCATGGTCGAGGGGGCGCTTCTGGGGGCCTATCGTTTTGGAAAGTATCAGTCCAAACCCGCCAAAACCCTGAAAACTCTGTGCATTCCGGCTCACGATGCTCTCAGCGATACGGAGCGGGCCCAACTGCAAACTACCGTCAAGGCGGTCACGCGAGTCCGCGACCTGGTGAACACTTCCCCCTCCGAGCTGTACCCCGAATCTATGGCCAAAGCGTTCCAGAAAGCCAGCAAGAACCTGCCGGTCAGCTTTGAAAAGTGGAGTTACCGGGACCTCAAAGACCAGGGCTTCGGCGGCCTCGTTGCGGTAGGGAAAGGCTCCAAGCGCAAGCCCTGCCTGGTGAAGTTGACCTACGCGCCCGAGGGAGCGAAAGCGCATGTCGCCCTGGTCGGCAAGGGCATCACTTTTGATTCCGGTGGTTACAGTCTGAAACCCAGCAATTTCATGCTCACGATGAAATCAGATATGACCGGCGCCGCCACCATGGGAGCGGTGTGCTTAGCGGCGGCGGAAATGGGTCTGCCGGTGAAAGTCACGGCGTGGCTGTGCTTGGCGGAAAACCTGGTCAGCGGCAACGCATCGCGGGTCGATGACGTCATCACGATGAAAAGCGGGAAAACCGTGGAAATTACCAACACCGATGCGGAAGGACGGTTGGTGCTGGCAGACGGTTTGACTATGGCTGTGGCGCAGCATCCCGACTTGGTCATCGACATGGCCACCCTGACCGGTGCCCAGAGAATTGCTTTCGGTACTCGCATGGCCGGAGTGATGGGATGCCAAAAGGACCGGATACGCGATGCCTCCGTGGCGGTCGGGGAACCGGCTTGGACGGCGCCGCTGCCGGAATACCTGTTGGAGCACTTGCATTCTGACGTGGCTGACATCGCGAATTCTTCCTCGAAACGCGAAGCCGGCATGCTGGTGGCCGGGATTTTCCTGAAACAGTTTGTTGGCGACACCCCGTGGGCGCATATCGATATTGCCGGTCCGGGCTTTAATACCAGTTCAGCCTGGGGATACACCCCGAAAGGCGGTACTGGTTACGGGGTGCGTACCCTGCTGCGGGTCATTGCCGAAATGGGACGCTAACGGCAGTTTTCTCTCACCCTGTTTGCATTAACACATGTAAAACGTTTAGTGAAAGAATGAACCTGCTGAGAATTTTGTTCCTTTGACAGAACTGGAGTTGAACATTGAGCGAAGAACAATACGATGTAGTGATTTTAGGCGGCGGAAATGGCGGTTACGCTTGTGCTTTGCGAGCAACTTCTCTGGGAATGAGCGTCGCTCTGGTCGAAGCGGACAAAGTTGGCGGCACCTGTTTGCACCGCGGTTGCATACCGACCAAGGCTTTGCTGAGAGCCGCGGAAGTTGCTGATACCGTGCACGAGTCCTCGGATTGGGGAGTCATTTCCGCCTTTAACGGCGTCGATATGGCTAAGGTACTGGAGTTCCAGAGCGGAATCATCAACAAAATGCATCGTGGCCTGTCCGGGTTGATTAAGAGCCACAAGGTCGAGTTCGTCAACGCTCACGGCGTGCTCAGCGGAGTCGATACGGTCACCGCTGGAGACCGGGTGCTCAAGGGCAAGAACATCGTTTTGGCCTCCGGTTCCGTCACCAAGACGTTGGGAATGAACTTGGGCGGACGCATTATCGGTTCCGAGCACGCCCTGTTCCTCGATCATGTTCCCAGTTCAGTAGTCATTTTGGGCGGCGGGGTCATTGGTGTCGAGTTTGCTTCCGTGTGGAAGTCTTTCGGGGCAGACGTCACCATCGTTGAGGCTTTGCCACGCTTGGTGCCTAACGAGGACGAGGACATTTCTAAGGGCTTGGAAAAGGCTTTCAAAGCGCGCGGGATTAAGTTCATGACTAACACCCGGTTTAAGAACGCTATAGAGGACGGGTACGGGGTAACGGTCAACACCGAGGACGGTCAGACTCTCCGTGCTGATTACCTGCTGGTAGCGATTGGACGCGGCCCGAACACAGCGAACATGGGTTACGAGGCACAGGGCATCCCGATGGATCGCGGTTTCGTGTTGGCCAACGAACGCCTGCACACCGGAGTGGGGAATATTTATGCAGTCGGAGACATTGTGCCCGGTCTGCAGTTGGCGCACCGCGCCACGATGCAGGGGGTCTTTGTCGCAGAGGAAATCGCAGGACTGAACCCGCGTGTCGTGCCCAATGACAACATTCCGCGCGTAACGTTCTGCGAACCCGAAATTGCCTCCGTGGGCTTGACCGAAGCGAAAGCCAAGGAAGTTTACGGCGCGGACAATGTCATCTCGAAGCAGTCCAATATGTTGGGCAATGCGAAGTCGCAAATGCTGAAAGCCGCCGGGTTCGTGAAGCTGATACAGGTCAAGGACGGTCCGATTGTGGGTTTCCACGCTTTGGGTCAGCGTATCGGGGAACAGATTGGTGAGGGTCAGCTCATTGTGAACTGGGAAGCTGATGCCGAGGATTTGGCTTACCTGATGCACACCCACCCGACTCAAAACGAGATGATTGGTGAAGCGGCGATGGCTTTGGCTGGCAAGCCGCTGCACGGCTGAAACTTCGAGAAAAGTCAATCAAGGGAGAAGGACGAAATAATGGCTCAATCAGTTGCAATGCCCGCGCTCGGAGAATCGGTGACCGAAGGTACCGTGACGGCTTGGTTAAAGAAAGTCGGGGACACTGTCGCCCTAGACGAACCCCTCCTGGAAGTCTCGACAGATAAGGTCGACACGGAGATACCCAGTCCCGTTGCGGGCGTGCTGACCAAGATTTTGGTGCCAGAGGACGAAACGGTTGACGTAGGCACCATTTTGGCTGAAGTCGGCGAGGCTTCAGAAGTCAGTGCCACCCCGGCTGTTCCGGCGGCACCGGCGGCTCCAGAGTTGCCGAATCCCGAAATTCCCTCTACCGTCACGGCTGGTAGCGATGGCGGCGCGCAGGTTGAGTGGTCCTATCCGACAGTTCCGCCGATTCCTCCGAAGGCTGAGGAGATTCCAGCTCCTCCGGTTCCCCCGGTTCCTCCGGTCCCCCCGGCGGCTCCGGCGGTGAGTGGAACGGGTCAGCCCATTAAGATGCCGGCGTTAGGTGAATCCGTCACCGAAGGCACCGTCACGAAATGGCTAAAGAACGTCGGCGACACCGTCGCCTTAGACGAACCCCTCCTAGAAGTCTCCACCGACAAAGTCGACACCGAAATCCCCTCACCCATAGCCGGCACCATCACCCAAATCGTCGTCACCGAAGACGAAACCGTAGATGTCGGCACCGTACTGGCCTACGTGGGCTAGAGCCGGATTCCCGAAATAACCCGCTCAATCGAGTCGGACCACCGAAGCAATCTTCCACGGATTGCCGGATAACAGAATCTCAGATTCCGTATCGGGAATGGCCGCGATTTGGTGGCGGTTCCCGATACGGTCAATTTGGGTGTAGGCGCCTTGCGTCAGAGTCACCTGCAGACGCACTGAACGCGTATTCTTGCCGGCGCCGCCCTTATTGCCCGCCACGATAGTCGCTGACTTCACCGCGGTGGACAGGCCCTCAACCTGGGCTTGACTGGCCTGCAAAGTGGCCAGCAAACTCGCATCGGCGGACCCGGCTATCGAATCCTTGACACTGAGTTTCTCTAAAGCCGCCCGGTCCTGGCGTGTCAGGGCCGCATCGCGTTTGGTCAGCAACAGCTGCAGGATTTCTTGGGCCGAAGCATCGTCCGTGATGGGATCGCGCAAGTTCGGGGTTTTCGCTTGACTATCCGGTGAATTAGGCAACAGGTCAGCCGGTGGTGTGGCTGGTGACGTGACTGCGGGAGTTGCCGGTTCCGCGAGGCTTTCGGACGGCATCATCGCATCGGGCTGGGACGCAGCAGTGTGGTGCGGCAAGTTTGGCGTGTTGGAACTGCCTTTTTGAATCGCACCGGGGCCGGACGAGGTGTTATCCGTCAAAAGCGCCGCCGCGCTCGGTTTTGCGGACTGTGCGGGCAACGCTTGGGCCGCGCTTGGTAGCTCTGCCAGTCGTGGAAACAAGACCGCTCCCAGCGCCAGCGCCGCTCCCGCCAAAGCCGGCAGTCCCCAGCGCAATATCGGGCTGGACGGGCGAGTTTCGTGGCGTTGGCGCCGCGCTGGCACCGGACGGCGCGACCGCGAAACCAGTTCAGTAGCCACGTCTCGTCCCGCTGCCCGCATCCGTGCCGCCATCAGCTCCGACCCGCCCAGCAGGTCAATGCCACAGCACGGCAGACTCTCCCACGCCTCGGCAAGTTCCCCCGCGCTGGGTCGCGCGCTCGCCACCGGGTTCAACGCAGCTTTCAACAGACCCGCATCCATCCCCAATGCCAGCAGCACCTGCGCCATCGCATACACATCACCGGCTTGATTCGCCGCCACACACACCCCGGTATCAACAGCGGATGCCGCCTCCGGTCCAGAGGCTTCTCCCGCCGCGGTGCTCCAGGTGAGCCCCTCCGTCTCTGGCGCGCTAAACGCCCGGGTCGTCCCCACGTCACCGAGCAGGTCTACCAGAACCACCCGGCCTTGTGCCGTCACCATCAGATTCGCCGCCGAAACGTCCCCGTGACTCAAACCGACCTCGTGCAGCGCCGCCAAACCTCGAGCCAGGGACAGCGCGATGAAGTTGACCTGCGGCGTACTGAACTCGCGTCCCGCCCGCAACACTTCCAGGTCTTGCCCGTCCAGATACTCAAAAATAGCCACGTAGCGGCCATCGGTCAGTTTGCGCAACTCGTGGAGTTTCAGCAGGTTCGGGCACGATACCTTTCGCAACGTCCGCAGTCGGGACTCCAGCTGAGCCGACAGCGTGCCGCCCAACAGCTGCAGCGCGTGGGTACCGCCCTGGTCGTCTACCACCCGCCACATGGGGCCGCTTTTACCAAACCCAACCGGTTCATATAAGACATAGCCAACAAGTTCCATAGCTCAATATATATCTAATTACATAAACAAAAATCAACAGACATTTTCAAACCTGTGGATAACTTTGGACACGGCGGCAGAACTCGGTTTACCCCGAGAGCAAAAATCCCCTAAGATAAAGGCGATGGCTAAGAAAAACAACACCGCGACCGGGGGCGACACCTCCGGGAAGAAACGCAATATATTCCAAAACTTAAAGGACTCTTTCACCATTGTGAGGCGGTCCTTCCCGTGGATTGTGTGGGCGATTTTGGCGACTCTGGTAGTGGCGGAAGCCTTGACCGTGTGGTACATGATTGCGGGCAAACACTGGATTATGGGGGCAATCACCATTGTTCTGGTGCTGATGGTTGTGCCGATGGCCTGGATTTCCGCGTTTTTGTCACGGGCTATGCTGCGCCAGATTGAAGGCATGAAGGGCTGTGTCGGGGCGCTGCGCCAGCTGCTGCGCCGGTCCTGGTTTGCCGAGGAAGAGCCCGTTGCGGTTAACAAGGATCAGGACTTGGTGTGGCGTTTCGTAGGGCCTCGCGGGATTTTCCTGGTCAGTGAGGGACCGCACACTCGCGCCAGCAAGCTGCTCAACGATGAGATGAAAAAGACCACGCGGGTCGTTGCTCAGGTGCCGGTACATGCCGTGGAATGCGGTACTGAAGACGGCCAGGTTCGCTTGGAACACGTGATGAAAGCCATGTATAAAGCGCCACGCGCTTTGAATCGAAACGAGATTCCCGCGGTGCAAAAACGACTGCTCGCGATTCACCGCAATCAGGGGCTGCCCATCCCCAAAGGGATTGATCCCTATCGGGTTCGCCCTAATCGGCGCGCTTTGTACGGATAAAATTTCCCACGGCCGTCCCGGATATGCGGGATGAAAAATTATTACAATTTCTCTATTTTTATGCGCTAAGACTTGCATAAAGTTGCATGGCTCTGTAAATTTATACCGATAGTTCATTTACACGACCGTCAACAAGGAGAATCTCATGCGTCGTCTTACCGTTGCCATGCTTCTAGCTGCAGCCTCTCTGGGCTTAGCCGGATGCTCTACTGCTTCCACAGGAAACGCAGGTAGCGACGATGCTGCTAATCCGCAATCCAATTCCACCGCCGCTTTCGATTTTTCGACGATTAAGCCCGACCCCAAGGTTGAGGAGCTGGTTCCTGCCGACGTGAAGGAACGCGGAGTGCTGCGCAACGGCGCTTCTACCAGCTACGCTCCGGCGGAATTCCTGATGGAGGACGGCACTACCCCCACCGGCTACGAAGTGGACATGGTAAAGGCCATTGCCCTGACAATGGGTCTGGAGGACGGCACCACCACTACCGAAGCGTTCGGAGCGCTGCTGCCCAAGATTGGCACGACTTACGATTTGGGGGCATCGTCGTTCACGGTTACGGAAGAACGCGTTGCTAATTACGACATGCTGGCTTATATGGATATGGGCTCACTGTTCGCGGTGGCGAAAGGCAACCCGCAGGGCTTCGACCCCCAGGACGTTTGCGGCAAAACCATCGGGGTTCAAACCGGCACCTTGCAGGAAACGGAACTGTTGCCGAAAATGAGCGAACAGTGCGAAGCCAGCGGCAAACCGCCGGTCGTCATTCAAAAGGAAGAGCTGCTGTCTAATGTGTTCCCGAAAGTCATTTCGGGACAGTATCAGGCGATGCTCGCCGATGATCCGGTCACGACCTATTACGTGAAACAGACCCGCGGTCAGATGGAGCAAGTCGGCGAGATTCTGGACCCCAGCCCCATCGGGATTGTGGTGGATAACCAAAATCAACAGCTGTCCGCCGCAATCAAAGCGGCGATGGATTCCCTGCTGGCCTCGGGCAAACTGCGCGAAATTATGGATAACTACGGCGCTGGCGCGGGCCTGTACGACGCGGTGGAACTGAAAACTTCCGTAGGAAAGTAACCCGGCATCCCAGCCTTTTGACGTCTCACTTTCTGCCCCGGGCTTCTGAACGAAAACCGCATCGGTGAGACTGCACAAAGTAAACGAATCGAAGGAAGAAAACGCATGAGCGAAGACAACCTAGAATTCAACCATCCCCGACCGGTGTTCCGTTTGGGCAGGTGGGTCAGCGTGGCGGTGGTCGCGCTGGTGGTGTTGGGGCTGATTAATTCCCTCTTCACCAACCCCAACTACCACTGGGAAATGGTGTGGGCGTACTTGACGCACCCGAACTTGATTAAAGGCATCGGTTTCACTCTGGCGCTGACGGTAGGAGCGATGACTATCGGCGTCACCCTGGCTATTACCATGGCGGTCATGCGCCAGTCTCCGAACCCGGTGCTGAAAGGCGTTGCCTGGTTCTATATCTGGTTCTTCCGCGGCACCCCGATTTACACCCAGTTGATTTTTTGGGGCTTGTTGCCGACGCTCTACCCGATGATTACCCTGGGGATTCCTTTCGGACCTCAGCTGTTTGCGGTGGAAACGAAGCTGGTGCTAAACATGTTCTGGTCAGCCATGCTGGGACTGGGCTTGAACGAGGGCGCCTACCTGGCTGAAATCGTGCGCGCCGGGTTGAACTCGGTCAATCCCGGACAGTGGGAGGCGGCGACCGCGCTAGGCATGAAACGCGGCATGATTTTGCGCCGCATCATCATTCCCCAAGCCATGCGCGTCATTGTCCCGCCCACCGGCAACGAAACGATTTCCATGCTGAAAACGACTTCCCTAGTCTCGGTGGTTCCGTTTACCTTGGAGCTAAACTTCCAGGCCCAAAACCTCGGACGCCTGACTTTCATGCCGGTGCCGATGATGATTTGCGCCGCCATCTGGTATCTGCTCATCACCTCAATCCTGATGGTGGGCCAATACTACCTTGAGAAATACTTTGGCAAAGGCTTTAACGCTCAACAAGCCACCACTTCGCCGCGCCACAAAACTCTCAGCGCAGCCCCGGAAACGAAAACGCTATTGGATGTGAAATCTTGAGTAACGACCTGATGACAAACAGTCCTCTGGACACTGCAGACCTCGGAGGCATCGTCGATGCTTTCCCGGATTTGCAGCCGGGAGAACTCATTCCCGCCCCCGCAGATGTGGCAGGCACCATGGTGGCTTTGCGCAATGTCCACAAGTACTTCGGTCACCTGCATGTGTTGAAAGGCATTGACTTAGACATTCACAAGGGCGAGGTGTGCGTTCTCATTGGCCCTTCCGGTTCGGGTAAATCTACAGTTTTGCGCTGCATTAACCAGCTGGAAACCATCACTTCGGGACGGATTTACTTGGACGGTCAACTGTTGGGTATGTCCGAGGAAAAGGCCCCGCTACCGGGTCGGAAGCGCTCGTGGTATCTGAAAACCGGCGCTTTGACGGAGCGGAACACGGTCCTGCGCGAACTGCCCGATAAAGTCGTGTCCGCCCAACGGGAACGTATCGGCATGGTATTCCAGCGTTTCAACCTGTTTCCTCACAAGACCGCGCTTGAAAACGTCATGGAAGCCCCGGTTCACGTCTTGCGGAAATCCCGGGACGAAGCTACCGAGCAGGCTCGGCAACTGCTTGATCGGGTCGGTCTGGGCGACCGAATGGAGCACTACCCGTCCCAGCTGTCCGGCGGCCAGCAGCAGCGGGTGGCGATTGCTCGCGCTTTGGCGATGGACCCCGAACTGATGCTGTTCGACGAACCGACCTCCGCCCTCGACCCCGAACTGGTCGGAGAAGTGCTACAGGTCATGAAAGATTTGGCGAGGGACGGCATGACCATGATGGTGGTGACCCACGAAATCGGTTTTGCCCGCGAAGTCGGTCACACCCTGGCTTTCATGGACGAGGGACAAATCATGGAAATCGGCAGTCCCGCCGAGGTGTTGGATAATCCCCGCGAGGCCCGCACCCGCGAGTTCGTCTCGAAAGTGCTCTAGCTATAGGCCAAACCACGCCTGAATCACCTCTGTTCCGCCGTTTGCCGCCACGCCGAAACCGATGGCCAGCGACACTGCCGCAACCGGAATGGCTGTCAGCAAATCCAGCAGCACGTGTTGCTTGGTGAACTGGGTAGCCAGGATAATGGCCAGAGACACCAGCAGCGAAATGACTCGTAGCCACCAAGGCATTTGATTGGTCACCACAGCCACGAAAGCAATCATCATCGAGGTGGAACAGTGCAGGCTGGGGGCGCAATTGACCCCGCGATAACTCGTCTTATAGACCAGCGCTAACACGCGCTCGGTCCTGCCCTGACCCAGCTTTTCACGCTGAAAGGTCGTGGGATACGCCAGGTAGGCTACAACTGAGATGACCACGCAAAATATCCACGCTATCTGGAGCGCCACCCAGTTGCCTGGTGAAAAATAGTACAACCCAATCGGGAATATCACGATGAGTGGAAACCACAGCACATAGGGATAGACAAAAGCGGGAATGCGCGGGATACGCTGATCCAGCCGGCGTTGAGGATTATGAAACACTTGCTGGAAACGCTCCGAGCCGAAGTACAGGATAATCTGAATCACCAGGATAACGGCCTGAATAATTGTTAACTTGGCTAGGGTGTTCACGGTTCTAGGTTTTCTGTTCTGCAGGTTTCCGGGACGGTGTCGCGTCGTTGATACTGGCCGGGTGGCTCAGCTGAACAACACGGCTTCCAGTTGTTCGCGGGCTTCTTTGGAGGTGCGCGGCTGAGCTCCGGGTACCACCGGCCAATCCTCCACTTTACGATCCGACCATAACTCGGCTTTCCAACCGGCGGTCGGACTGCCGGTAGCCATCGTGAGGGAACAGTTTAGGCAAGGGAACTGCGATAACAGGTCAAGGGTCAGGCCCTCGATGCGGTTTGCGCCCCACACGCGCATAATCGCGCCGTGGATGATGACCACCACTGTGGCCTGCGGATCGTCCTCCAAGCCGGCGCACAGCCGCGCAATGCCCCGGTCGAAACGCGCCAAAGTTTGGGCCCCGGTTTCCGCTCCGGGCATCCTCCGGTCCAGGTTGCCGGTCCCCCAGTCGATAGCGGTATAGAGGTATTCTCTGGTGTCCTGTTGGGTCGTGGACATTTCCAGCAGTCCGGCTCTCACTTCGCGAAAATCGGGGTCTACCTGTACGGGAAGGCTAAATTCCTGAGCCAGCGGCTCGGCGGTTTGGCGCGCCCGGAGGATGAAGGAGCTGGCCAAACGCTGCGGAGCCACCCCCACCAGCTGGTGATACTTCTCAACCAAAGCCGCTGCCTGCTCGCGCCCCGTGGCGTTTAAAGAACGCCCCGGCCAAGCCGTATCCAAAGCCCCCGAGAGGTTCGAGTCGGTTTGTCCATGACGAATCAATACCAGTCGCAACGTTGTTCCTTTCTGTGCCCATCCCACCTTAGCGCGTTTTCCTGCTCCGGACTGATTTGGCAGACTGACGTTCCATTCTAGGCCGAAAAAGCGATATCAATTCTTGCCCCGGCGAGGCCAGCGAGGTTCAGGAGCAGCCGGGGTAGAAATTAAAATACTCATCTCAATGAAACCTAGATCCCTCACACCAGGACAAGTTTTCCGCGATATTGCAACAATAAAGTATTTTGTTTTAAGTCTTGACTTAATTGCTTGCGTAGAGTAATCTTGCAACAACGAGTTTGATTGCCTGGCATCCAATGAAGTAGCCGGCAACGCATAACCTAACCTCGAGGGAGGGACAATGAAGTTTACTGACGGCTATTGGTTGAATCGCGATGGATGGAAAGTATTTCACCCCCGCCAGATAGTAGACGTACAGGTGAAAAACGAAACGGTGAGAGCTGTCGCTTCCACCAAGATATTGAATAAACGCGGAGACGAACTCGACTCGACCCAGTTGACCATCAGCCTCACACCTGTATCCGACGGAATAATCAAAGTTAGGCTCGAGCACTACCGCGGTTACCTGGAACCCGAACCTCATTTTGCGCTTAACACTGAGGCTTTCGGGCAAGTACAAGCAGATAAAGAGCACCTACGTGCTGTGGTAATAGCAGGTGATTTACAGGCTGAAATTTCAGGCGCTGACGATTACAACCTCGTTTTCACCAGTCCTGACCACGAACTTACACGGTCAAAGTTACGGTGCGAAGGTATTGCGATTTCCCCGACAGGAGAAAAATACCTCCATGAACAGCTGGTAATACAGCCCGGGGAATCCGTTTATGGCCTGGGTGAACGTTTCGGACCGGTAGTGAAAAACGGCCAGATTGTGGATATGTGGAACGCAGACGCGGGCACCGCTTCCGAACAAACGTACATCAATGTTCCGTTTTACCTGACAAATCGCGGTTATGGAATTTTTGTAAATCACCCTGAAAAAGTTTCTTTTGAAGTCGGGTCAGAGGTTAACACGCGCGTTCAGTTCTCAGTTCCAGGGGAATTCTTGGAGTACTACGTCATCTACGGCCCTACCCCCAAAGAAATCTTGAACCGATACACGAAATTGACCGGTCGTCCTCCCCAGCTTCCTGCCTGGTCTTACGGATTGTGGCTCTCGACCTCATTCACCACCGATTATTCAGAGGATACGGTCAACAGTTTCATCGATCAGATGGAGCAACTTAGCATCCCCCTCTCGGTGATGCACTTCGACTGCTACTGGATGCGCCCCTCGCACTGGTGCGATTTCACGTGGGATCCGGAAAAATTCTCAGACCCGCATGGTATGCTGCGTAGGCTGCACGAACGGGGTATAAAAGTTTGTGTCTGGATTAACCCCTACGTTGGTCAACAGGGTGAAATTTGGCAAGAGGGGAAAGACAAAGGGTATTTCCTGAAGAAAACCGACGGCTCAGTGCGTCAATGGGATCATTGGCAGTCCGGTATGTCGTGGGTAGACTTCACCAATCCTGACGCTAGGCAATGGTACAAAGAACATCTGAAAACTTTGCTTAAACAAGGAGTAGACTGTTTCAAAACCGATTTCGGCGAACGGGTCCCTACGGACGTAGTTTGGCATAACGGCGCTAATCCCGAACGGATGCACAACTATTACACGCACCTCTACAACCAGACTGTTTTTGAAGCCCTCAAAGAGGCTCGCGGGCACGAGGAAGCCATCGTGTTTGCGCGATCTGGCACCGCTGGTGGCCAGCAATTCCCGGTGCATTGGGGCGGAGATAGCGAACCGACTTTTGAGTCTATGGGCGAGACTCTCCGCGGCGGCCTGTCGCTTGGACTGAGCGGATACGGGTATTGGAGCCACGACATGGGCGGATTCGAAGGAAAACCCAACCCGAACGTGTTTATTCGATGGCTGCCTTTCGGTTTGTTATCTTCCCACTCACGACTCCACGGCTCGTCCTCTTACCGGGTACCTTGGATTTATGGGGATGCGGCAGTCAAGACTGCCCAGCGTTTCACCGCTTTGAAAAATCGCCTCATGCCTTACCTGATGACAATCGCTCGAGAAGCGAGCCAAACCGGGACCCCGATGTTACGCCACATGATACTGGAACATCCCGAAGACAGAGGTTCAGCAAACGTCGATACCCAGTACTATTTAGGTGACAAAATCTTAGTTGCCCCGGTGTTTACCGATGAAGGGACTGTTCAGTACTACCTACCGACCGCGGGTTGGACTAACTTTCTGGATGGCACCCGCAAAGACCAGCTTGGCTGGCATACCGAAACTCACGAGCTGGATTCTCTTCCAGTGATGATTCCAGACGGCACGGTGCTGCCTCTAGGCGCTAACTCGAAACGACCTGACTACGACTGGAACGAGGGCGTCTGCCTCTACATTTTCAATCCGCCACCGGGCGAAACTACGCTCAGAGTGCCCGGCCAGTATGACGATGAGTTGTTCCACATTTCCCGCAGGGGTCCGGAAGTTGAAATTCTCAGCGAATCAGAGAAAACTTGGTCCGTTTGTGTTGTCACCAAGCAAGATGTTCAGGTAGTCAGTGGGCAGGTAACTGATGAGTCTTTCTGTCCAGAAGTCGTTTCCGGGCTAAGAATACTGCCGCAAACCGGGCCAGATGTCGGTAACAAGCGTGTAATATCTTATCAATTCATTGAAACAAACAAGTAACTAATACGAAGGAGAGGACTATGGAAGTCAGTATGAGAAAGCGGGCTATTGCCTTGGCCGCCGCAGCTCTAGTAGCGATGAGCGGTGCCCTAACTGCTTGTAGCTCAGCAGGAGGCTCCGCCAGCAGCTCAGGGGAAATTGAAGTCTGGGATTATGAGGGCCAAGGAGTTTCCAATGAAGCAATGGAATCAGCCGTCAAGGCCTTTGAATCTGAGAATCCTGATTTAAAGATTAAACGCACCTCATTTGCTTTTGGAGATTTATCCAAATCTATCGTCCAAGGCGGTGTAGGTGGCGAAGTGCCTGATGTGGCCATTATCGACAACGTAGACAACCAGAATTTTGCTGCCCTCGGTCTGCTCCAAGACATTACCTCGGAAGTGTCTTCGCTGAAAGACGAATACTTCGAAGGACCGTGGAACTCTACGCAACTGGACGGCAAAACGTTTGGGCTTCCCATGAACTCAAATAACCTGGCTTTGTTCTATAACAAGACTATGTTTGCCCAAGCCGGTATCACGGAGCCGCCAAGTACTTGGGAGGAATTGGCCACCACAGCCAAGAAACTTGCTACCGGTGGAAAATCCGGCTTGGCGATTTCAGGTGTCAAGAATGAACAAGGGACTTTCCAAGTACTGCCCTTTGTTTGGCAAGCCGGCGGCGACATTGACAATTACGCTAAGTACGGTGGCGAAGCCTTGAGCTTCCTCAAAAAGATGATTGACGATGGCGCTATGTCCTCGGCCGTATCTAACTATTCCCAGGAAGATGCCCGCACCCAGTTCACGACAGGACAAGTGGCAATGATGGTCAACGGTCCGTGGGAGATTTCCAACCTGAAGGACGTTGACTTTGAGTGGGGCGTAGCTCCTTTACCGAAGGGACAACGTGTTGCGACCGGTCTGGGCGGTGAAAACATCGTGGCTTTCGCGAGTGCCAAGAACCCGGAAGGAGCACTGAAATTCGTGAAGTGGATGGCCTCTCAGAAGGGCGTTCAGACATTCTGCGATATCTCAGGACAGCTCTCACCCCGCCCGGATTTATCCGGAAAGTTGAAGCTATCCAGCGATGCGAATATGCAAGTCTTTGAAAAACAAATGCAAGATACGCATGCACGCTCGTACGGTGAGAACTACAACAAGATTTCCGAAGCCGTTCAGCTTTCCATCCAGGAAGCTTTAACCGGAGCTAAGAGCCCTGAAATAGCCGCTAAGGATGCTGAAACAACTATTTCTGAACTCTTGCCCAAGAAATATAGTTAGGGTAACCATGTCAGCGGAAGTATCCAACAAGACAAGCGGAAAAATTAAGAAAAAGCAGGACAGCCAGCTACGCCTGGGACTGCTCTTGGCGACTCCTGCCTTGATTTACATCATCGTATTCATGGCGTTTCCGCTTTTCTACAATTTTTTCCTGAGTCTCACAGAAGCTAACGGTGCGAACCTAATTTCCAGAACATTTACGTTCAATAATTTTAAGAACTACTCAACAGTTCTTAATGATCACGGATTCTGGAACGGTCTGGTTCTATCGTTAATTTTCACCATTGCATGCTTGATAACTCAATACGTCATAGGGTTTGCCTTGGCGTTATTTTTCAGGAGACCATTTCCAGGCAACGGCGTCATGCGAGCCTTGCTACTTGTCGGCTGGATACTTCCGCCAGTGGTTACTGGCACCATATTTAAGTGGATATTTGACTCAGATTACGGAATTTTAAATTACCTCCTTATAAATATGGGAGTAATTGACGAAGGCATCAAATGGCTAACAGTAGGTCCAACCGCACTTTTAGCAATCATTATTGCAAATCTGTGGGTCGGAATCCCCTTTAATCTTTTACTGTTGCTTTCCGGACTTCATACTATTGACGATTCACTTTATGAAGCTGCCCATGTCGATGGGGCAAATCCGTGGCAACAGTTCTGGAAGATTACCTTCCCTCTGATGAAACCGGTCTCGATTTCTGTCTTATTGCTTGGAGTAATTAACACCTACAAAGTCTTTGACCTGATTTATACCATGACCAAAGGCGGCCCGGTAGACGCCACCACTACCCTGCCCGTCTACACCTATCTGGAGACATACAAGCTCTTCCAGTTCGGTAACGGCGCTGCAGCGTCAGTTCTTACCTTAATACTGCCTTTGGTTCTTTCCTGGTTCTATGTACGTTCCCTAAACGAGGAGGATTTACGATGAATAATGTTCGTTTATCCAGTCAGAGCAAAACAACTATTTTCAAATCTGTGATTGGGTGGCTTATAATTATCATCTACCTCTTCCCTGTTTATTGGATGATAAATACTTCATTCAAAACAGGTAAGGAAATGTTTGCTAACCCACCCACGCTTATTCCGCAAGACTTTTACCTCGGTTCTTACAAAGCTGTTTTCACAGGAAATTACGGCACATGGAACGCGCTGCTTAATTCGATAATCATTTCAGTTTCGGTGCTCTTGCTTACCCTGGTTATCGCTATTCCATCATCTTACGCTGTTGCGAGATTACGGACTCGCACTACTACCTCAATGATGGTTATGTTAACAGTAGTACAATTACTGCCAGCTATCGCCATATCAATTCCTATGTTCGTAATGTTCCGACAAGTCGGTTTGGTAAACACATACGTATCGGTCATTTTGGCGGATATTTCCGTAACTTTACCTTTTGCTGTCATTTTGCTAAGACCGTACTTTAAACAGTTCCCTTATGAAGTAGAAGAAGCGGCGCAGCTGGATGGTTTGAATACTTTACAGACTATCATTAGAATCGTCATGCCAACGATTAAACCCGGAATCGTCATGATTGGATCCTTCTCTTTCCTTATGGCTTGGGGAGAATTTACCTTTGCGTTGACCTTAACCACAAATCAAAATATTCAACCACTCACTGTGGCTTTGAACCGGATTATTGGTCAGTACGGAACCAACTGGAACGATCTAATGGCGGTAGCAACAGTCATAGCGTTGCCTGTGTTGCTGATCTTTATATTCCTGCAGCGCTACATCGTAGCGGGTCTGGCCGGAGGTGCCACAAAGGGATAAAACTGCGTGGGTGTCCCCTACCGGGTGAATTTTCCGAACTCGGTAGGGGCATCCAGGAGCGTTCGGAACCCCCGGATGGCAGCTCCCCGCACAGTTGGCATCTCGTAAGCTGAGCTGGTAATTTGCAGGGATCTTTGCTCGTCAGCGATGGTGTGCAAATGCATCAGTCGGGTTACCTCGGCCTTGTATTCAGCAAAAAAGTTGGTCAAATCTCCGCCGATGATGATGAGAGACACATCCAAGATATTAGTTAGAGCTGCCATGGCCAGGCCTAATGCCCGGGCAGACTCGACTAAGGCAGCTTCATTCCCACGCCGGGTTTCCAATGCCTCCCGGCCTACATATCTTTCCAGGCAACCTTGCGCCCCGCATTTACATTGAATTCCGCGCGGGTCAATGGTCAGGTGTCCGATTTCCCCCACCCAGCCATGACAGCCCTGATAGAGCTGCCGGTTCTCCACAACGGCGGCGCCAACCCCGATTCCGCCTGAGATATAGGCAAATGTATCCAGTCCAGAGGGACAACCCGGGTGTTTCCACGCTTGGGCCCATGCCGCCATGTTCGCCTCGTTGTGGACTTCAATCGACTTTACCGGGAACTGAATGGAACGCTTTATCTGTTGGCACACATCAACGTTAGACCACCCCAGGTTCGGGGCATAGATGACTCTCCTGTTGTCACTGTCAACCAAGCCAGGCACTGACACCGTCACGGAAAAAATTATTGTTTTAACGGAAAGCTGGGAAACAACCCCATTCAACTCGTGGCCGACCCGGGAAAAAACCTCCTCCGGTGGTAAGGATGGAACCTCGAGTTCAAATCGTTTCCGGCACAGTTCCTGGCCTCCCAAGCCCAACCCCAGCAGGCGAATTTCGGAAACCCCAATATCCACTCCCAGTGAGACTAAATTATTGTTCCCCACCAGGACTCTGCCCGGACGACCGGGACCGCCCGTCATAACGGGCGGTAGCTCCTGAATTAACCCCAAAGCGACCAGCTGGTCAGAAAGTCGCGTTGCCGTAGCCCTGGTTATTTGCACCCGGGAAGCAATTGCGGCACGAGTGAGAGCTTCATCAGGACCGGAAGAAAGCACCTCATGGAGCACTCGTCTCAGGTTCATGGCACGCTGGGTGGAAACAGAGACGAACTCTTGCATAACGCTCCTTACGGACCCGAAATCCCCAACAGCGTTATCTTATCAAGTCACCAGCCTGTTTGGCCGCTCCTAACGCCACGTATTCTCCCGGTGGCGCCACCTCGATTTCTATACCAAGCTTAGAGGGCAGTATCTGGGTAACGGCAGGAGATTTAGCTCCTCCACCAATCAGGGTAGCTTTGTTAACCTCAACTCCGCACCCTTGGATTGCCTGCAGGGCATAATCGATAAGTCCCACCAGCCCTTCCACGGCGGCTCGGGCTAGGTGGGCTGGGTCATAGTTTCTCAGAGTCATTCCCCGGATTTCGGCAGTGGCATTAGGCAAATTCGGAGTACGTTCGCCCTGGAAATACGGAATCATCTTTAGCCCGTCCGTATCGGGAACTTGCAAGGCTAGCTGGTCAAAAGTAGACACATCTACATCCAAGAGAGCCGCAGTTTTGTCCATTACTTGAGTTCCGTTCAAAGTACAGGCCAAGGGGAGCCAATTGCCGGTGGCATCCATGAATCCTGTCACAGAGCCAGATTTATCAATAACCGGCTTATCGGAAACTACCGAAACCACACAAGAGGTTCCAATCGAAATAGCCGCTTCGCCAACTCGTAAACCTAAGCCCAAAACTGCACCCGCATTGTCCCCACAACCCGGAGCTATTTTTGTTCCCGCTCTCAGCTCAATCTCGGGAATGTCGTGAGTTACTTCCCCGCCCAATTCCTGAGGAGATACAACTTTAGGTAAGACGAGTTGACGTGCCTTGTCCTCGGGAATTCGCAAAGCATGCGCCAGCAAATCATACCGATACTCACCGGTGTGAGTATCTAAATATGCAGTACCGGAAGCATCTGAGCGATCAGTGAACAGTGAATGGATATCTGCACTGCCTTGTATTCTCCAAGATAACCAATCATGAGGTAGGCAAACCGCGGCAACACGCGACCAGGATTGTGGTTCATGATCAACTAGCCACCTCAACTTCGTAATAGTCAATGAGGCTACAGGGGCACAACCACAGGATTCAACCCAGAAATCTAATCCTTTTTCCTCCACAAGTTGTTTAGCGGCAGCAGCTGAACGGGTATCGTTCCACAGTAACGCATCACGCACGACAGTCCCGTTTTGATCTAAAGCGACCAAACCGTGCTGTTGAGCTCCCACGCTAACAGCTTCCACATCAGCCAGTCCCCCAGCTTGTTTAGCCGCAGAGATAAAGGCTTCCCACCAATGCTCCGGATTGACTGAAGTTCCTTCCGGATGTGGCGCACTTCCCTGTCGAAGAATCTGTTGACTCTCAGTGTCCCAAACCAACACCTTGGTGGATTGAGTGGAGGAGTCCACACCAGCTACAACGGCCATTTTCTGCTCCTAAAGCCCGCACATCTATGAAAATGATTCGCACATGGGGGTGAGACGACGAGTCGAATTCGACTAGTCCCTACCCTACGAGGTGACGCATGGCTTGTTGGTACAACTCCACGAAGTGATATTCACGCTGAGCGGCCTGCTCCGGGTCAACGGTAGGACTGTTCATGAACTCCGCGTAGGTTTCGCCCTCATTCATGGTAGGTTCGCCCAGTTCGAACACTGAAGCCGCTTCCATGAGTTCCTTGGTCAGCGGATCAGCCCGGAAAGCTAACGCTTTGTCTTTCAGCATCAGATACATTTCCATATTGGCCGCCGCGGAAGCCCAAACCCCTTCGAATCCCTCAGTACGCGAGGGCTTATAGTCGAAGTGAATCGGGCCATCGTAGCGGTTCCCGCCGCCGGGGAACCCATTGACCAGCAGGTCCACTGTAAAGAAAGCTGAGGCCAAGTCTCCATGACCGAAGCATTTATCCTGGTCGTACTTCAGCCCCGATTGACCGTTCAAGTCGATGTGGAAAAGTTTCCCGGCGTTCAGCGCTTGAGCCAGAGCGTGGTTGTAGTTCAGGTTTGCCATCTGTTCGTGGCCTGTTTCCGGGTTCAAGCCTACGATGTCCCCATTGTCAAGCTGGGCAATTAGCGCCAAAGCGTGACCAACCGAGGGCAGGAAGATGTCACCACGAGGTTCATTTGGCTTGGGTTCCAGCCCGATGCGCAAGTTGTAACCTTTTTCTTTGATGTAGCCAGCAACAGCGTCTAGACCTTCCTTATACCGTTCAAAGGCGGCGTTAAGATCCTTGGAGGAATCGTACTCAGCACCTTCGCGACCTCCCCACATGACGAAAGTCGAGGCGCCCATTTCCGCAGCCAAGTCAACGTTTTTCAGAATTTTCTTGAGGCCGAAACGACGAATCTCCCGGTCGTTGTTCGTCAACCCGCCATCTTTAAAGATGGGGTGGGTAAACGTATTGGTTGTCACCATTTCGATAACTAAACCAGACTGGTCGCAAGCCTCTTTGAACTTTTTAATGATGGATTGGCGCTCAGATTCCGAAGCTGAAAAATTGAACACGTCATTGTCATGGAAAGTCACTCCCCAGGCTCCAAGTTCAGCAAGTTTCTGGGCGTATTCCCAAGGATCTAAGGCTTCCCGGGTTGCCACACCGAATGGGTCAACCCCCTGCCAGCCCACTGTCCAAATCCCGAAAGAGAACTTATCTTCTTTACACGGCTTACGCATGATCTGTGCTCCTTTACACTCGCGGCGTTCATTACCAGCGATTCTATGCTTTATTCCCCGCTGATATGACAGCCTTCCAAAAACCTATTTTGTTTAGTCTTAAAACTAACACGCTGGTTCTAGAGAGTCAAGGGTTTTACTAATCTTTCACGTCCCGAAAACTAAGGTTCCCCCGGGGTGCCCCATGTGCCGCGCCGCACCCACACTTTTGCGCGTTGACCCAATCACCAGGAACCTAAGAAACGCAGAGCATCGCCGCAAGACTCTAATCGTAAAAGATTTGCTCCACTACCCCGCGGGCCAAGCGCGCGGTGCGCATCCAGTCGTCGGTCAGGTCCTGGTGAGCGCCCTCCGCATAACCCAGCAGCGCCGCCACGGATTACTCTTGTAAAAGTTGACGCAAGGCTCTCATCGGAATGGACGCACTGATGAGCAGGTACACCGCGAAGCCGGCAACAGCGACCCCTGCGGGTATCAAACTGACCAGTGTAGTGGTATTACCAGAGGAATCTTCGCTCCACATTGATCCGAGCAACACCATGACAACGGCTGCCATGCACAGTATTCCCGCGCCAATCAGTTTGGTGACATAGGTTTGATGGAATTTTTCTCGGCGTTGTTTAGCCATGCCATCCACCCCGTATGCCGTCTCCTACGTGTCATTTTCCAGATATTCGAATGGTTTAACTCGCATTCCATAGGCAGTGAGCGCAGCCACGCCGGTTCCTACCAGTATCACCATTCCCACCATACCAATGCTTAAGCTTAAGTTTTCCGAAAGTCTCACTCCCGGAAAATCAATGAGGAATGCAAACAGCACCAGAAAGGCAGCCCCAAAAATGCACAGCGCGATTCCCCAGGCGGCAAGTTTGGAACTTTGTGTTTTCACGTCCAGCAAACCTACCGCTTCCTCCATGGAAACGACTCGTAGCCCGGAGGGAGAAGCATCACTGACGGTGGATTCCTGAACAGATGGGGTAGCATCGGACATCTCCAGTTCGTCTTTGACCAGGAAATCCGTACTCACCGAGAAGATCTTGCTCATATCCAAAATTCGTGTAATGTCCGGTATTGAGCGGGCGCTCTCCCACTTAGAAATCGCCTGCCTGCTGACACCTAACTCGGCCGCTAAGTCTTCCTGTGACCAACCGTTCTTCTTTCGTAGCTGAATGATTTTCTCTGCCATTATCATTTCTAATGCTCCTAACCTAGATTCTTTCGAGTGCCATCGCACCCTCAAATCATTGTGAGAAATTCCCCAGTTGCATTCCAGCACCTCCACCTTGAATCTAATCTATATTCCGCAACTTATGGTTGCATTTTGCAGGTAAGCGGTTGCTTAGTTCTCTTCGGAGAGTTGGCAAGGGGTTAATCGTAAAAGATTTGCTCCACGACCCCGCGGGCCAAGCGAGCGGTGCGCATCCAGTCGTCTGTCAAGTCCTGGTGAGCACCCTCTGCATAGCCCAGCAACGCCGCGGTGGTCACCAAGAGACGATCGACGGGCAGCACGTCGAGTTTTTTCCCGGTAGTCCGCCCCGAACCCAGCACATTGGCGGCGCGAATCGACATGGCCATCATCCACGCGGTACGCAGGGTTTCCGCGTCCGGGGCGGAAATCAGCCCCGCGCTTACAGCCGCGCGCAGGGCGTCTCCGGTAGACACACAACGTAACCCCGGCACGTCGCTAGCATGGCACATCTGCAATAATTGTACCGACCATTCCACATCAGATAATCCCCCGGGGCCCAGCTTGACGTGGCGTACTGCTGCCGCGGTCTTGCCCGCACCAGCGACCTGGCCTCCGCCAATTCGTTCGGCCTCCATGCGGGCTTTCAAGCGACGAATTTCTTTCAGCTCTTTCGCCTCCGGCGGGGTGTCAAACCGCACCGGATCCACTATCGCAGCAAAATCCGTGCGCAAGGCCGGCGAACCCACCACGGGACGAGCCCGCAGCAGAGCCTGACGCTCCCAAGCGCTAGCCCACCGGGCAAAATAATCCTCCAGCAACCCCAAGTCCTTGGACACCGGCCCGGAGCGACCCTCGGGACGTAAATCAGTGTCGACGCGCCAGGCCCCGGCTTGGGCTCCGTTCAAGATTGCGCTGACGGCATTAACCAGGCTCGCTGCCTCCGCCGCAGCTTGTTTGCGGATTTCTGACGCCGCGGGGTCGGTCTCTGTACCCTCTGCGGGGGATTCCGCCACCGGCGCGGTCGGCAAATACCCTGCTGCCGGATTGCCCGGCTCTCGCCAGGGACGATAGTAAAACACCACGTCGGCGTCCGAAGCATAGCCGGATTCCCCGCCACCAAACCGACCCATCCCCACGACTAGGTGGTCGGCGTAATATCCCCCGGACGCCAGGGCGCGCTTCGCGGGCGTCGCAGGCGCAACCTGCGCGGACGTTGGCTCCCCACCATCCTGGTGACTAGGCGCAGCCGGGGGCTGCTGCACGTTGAGCTTTCGCAACGCCAAATCGAGAGCCCCGGCAAGGACCACTTCGCCCACGTCAGTCAGACGCTGAGCGGTTCGCAGCGGGTCAATGCCTTGCAGCACGTCCACCATAGCCGCCCGCAACAGCTCCCGGCCCCGCACTGCCCGCAGCCGCGCGGCTTGCTTGTCCAGATCAGGTTGGCGCTCAAAAGACGCCAGGATTTCGCGCTCCAGCTCCTCGCGAGTCCGCCCGCGCAACTGCGACTCATCGTCAAGCCACTTAATGGCATCGGGATTAGCGGGCAACAACCCCGCCACCAGCGGCGAAGACGACAGCAACCGGGTCAAACTCCGGGCGGCCGTACCCGAATCACGCAGCAAACCCAGATACCAATGCGTGTCCCCCAAAGCGTCAGATACTTGCCGGAAAGCCAACAAACCGCCGTCCGGATCCACCCCATCGGCCAGCCAATCCAGCAACACCGGCAACAGCTGGCGTTGAATCGCCGCCCGCCGACTCACCCCGGTGGTCAAAGCCTCGATGTGTTCCAAGGCTCGTTTGGAATCGCGGTATCCGATGGCTTGTAGCCGGGACTGCGCAGCGGCACTATCCAAGGCCGCTACCCCCGCCGATAGTTTCGCCACGGCGGGCAGCAGCGGGCGATAATAGATTTCCTCGTGCAGCCCCCGAACCTTTTGGCGCACTTCCTGCCAAGCCTGGGTCAGCTTCTCCCCTTCAGAAAAACGGGTCACATCAATGGAACGCGCGACTCTGCGCAGCTGGGCGTCCTGGGGGAACAGGTGGGTACGGCGCATTCGGTCCAGCTGGGTGCGGTGCTCGATGACGCGCAAGAAACGGTAATAGTCCGCCATTTCTTCGCCTTGCTCGCGACCGATATAGCCTCCGGCGATGAGGGCTTGCAAAGCGTCCAGGGTCGCGCGCACCCGCAGGCTCTCATCGACCCGGCCGTGGACCAGCTGCAGCAACTGCACGGTAAACTCCACGTCACGCAGTCCCCCGGCACCGAGTTTGATTTCGCGTCCGGCTTTCTTTGGATCCAGCAGCTTTTCCACCCGCCGGCGCATAGCACGCGTATCTTCCACAAAGCCTTCGCGTTCCACCGCGGACCACACAAAAGGACGGATGGTGCTCAGGTAGCGGGCGCCGAGTTCACGGTCCCCCGCGGCCGGACGGGCTTTCAGCAGCGCCTGGAACTCCCAAGTCTTCGCCCAACGTTGGTAATAGTCCAGGTGAGACTCCAAGGTACGAACCAGGGCGCCGTCCTTGCCCTCGGGGCGCAACGCGGTGTCCAGCACCCACAGCGCCGGTTCCGGGCCGGTCGCGGAGCAATAGGAGCCGAGCGCCTGAGCGATAGCGGTGGCACGCCGGTTCGCCTCGGCGCTATCCAGGTCGGCACCGTCCCGGGCTTGTCCCACGTAGATAACATCAACATCAGAAATATAGTTCAGTTCCCGCGCCCCGGTTTTCCCCATCGCCACCACGCTGAAAGCAATCTGCCCTTCCGGGTCGTGGTCGCGGCGTGCCAGCGCCAAACCGGCCTCCAAAGCCGCATCTACCAGGTCGCTGATGCGCCGGGAGGTCGCCTGGAACTCGCCTTTAGTCGCCGCCATTCCTGCGTGAGCCAGGTCCTCAGCTGCCAGCTGTGCCAGCAACGCGTAGTAAACCCGGCGCAGTTCCAGGTCGCGAGCTTTAGGGTCAGCGACCCAGCACGGGTTTTCGTCGCTTCCCAGGTTCTTTGCTCCCACCGCGTTCAGTAGCCGTGTGAGGTAAGATTCCGGTTCGGGCTGCTGTTCCAGAGGCGCAAGGGCCGCCTGGTGGTTCACCAGGTAGCTGGCAAAGAATTCGGAGGCACCCAGGAGGCGCAGCGTGCGATTTCCGATTTGGCGGGCGCTCAGCGTCGCGGTAATGCCCGAGGGGTGGCGAGCGTCCTCAGAAAAGATTCGGTCCAGGCTCAGCAGCACCTGGTCGGGATCCGCGGTCTGGCCCAGGTTCTCGATAAGTTTCGGGATCTCAATCTGGGGGGCTGCCTGCATAATGGCGGTCAAAAGGGTCTTGGCGCGCCCGACATCTTCCACCCCGGAGGTCAACAGTGCCACCGTCTCGGAATACTCTCGAGCCATTCTTTACCCTTTCAGCACCGCAGTCCCACCACCAACTGAGGCAGGAACCTTCGGCATTGGCTAATGCAGATGCAGCAGCAAACGTTTCTCTTGTTCCGTCACCTGGTGGCGGTATTCGGTCCATTCCGCCAGCCGCGTGCGCAAAACGTAATCAAAGACTTCTTCGCCCAAGACCGCCGGCACCAACTCGGAGGCCTGCAGGTGGCGAATCGCGTCTTCCAAAGAGCGCGGCAGCGCCTCGATGCCGTAGGCTTTCCGTTCCGCGTCGCTCATCTCCCACACGTTGTCTTCGGCTTCTTCGGGCAGTTCCAGGCGCTGTTCAATCCCTTTCAGGCCCGCCTCGATAATCAAGGCAAACCCCAGATACGGATTCATCGCGGGGTCAGGAGCCCGGTACTCGACCCTGGTGTAAGTGTGCAGACCGGGCTTGTGATCTGCCACGCGAATCAGAGCGGAAGGATTATGGTGGCCCCAGCACACGAAAGCCGGCGCCTCATCTCCGCCCCACAGCCGCTTGTACGAGTTCACGTGCTGATTGACGATAGCCGAGATTTCCTTGGCGTAGTGCAACAAACCGGCGGTGAACTGACGGCCCACAATGGACAGGTGGTCAGCCGCGGCGGGATCATAGAACGCGTTTTGGTCGCCCTCCCACAGCGAAAAATGCACGTGCATCCCGTTACCGGGAAACTCAATATCCGGTTTCGGCATAAACGTCGCCAGCAGACCTTTGACTTCTGCCAGGTCCTCTACCGCTTCACGCGTGGTCACCAGATTATCTGCACAAGACAGGGCGTCAACGGAGCGCAAGTCAATTTCGTTTTGTCCGGGACCCCCCTCGTGATGGGAAAACTCGACCGAAATACCGTACTCTTCCAGCATCCGCACCGCCCACCGGCGAAACGCGTTGCCCGGACCTGCCGATACGTGATCGAAGTAACCGCCCTGGTCCACCGGGCGCAGGCGCTCCTCCAGACTGCCGGGTTGTTTGAACAGGTAAAACTCGATTTCGGGGTGTGCATAAGGCACGAATCCCAGGGATTGGGCCCGTTTCATGGTGCGTTCCAGCACGTAGCGGGGGTCAGAATGCGAGCGGGTCCCGTCCGGGTTGTACACGTCACAGAACATCCGTCCGATAGTATCCTGCGGAATATCCGCAAGCTGGGGCATAATCTGGAACGTTTGAGCATCGGGGAAAAGCAACATATCCGATTCCGCCACGCGGGTGAAGCCTTCCACGGAGGAACCGTCGAAAGCCACCCCTTCCGTAAAGGCTCGTTCCAGTTCTACCGGCGCAATCGTGACAGATTTCAATACGCCCAACACATCGGTGAACATGAGGCGCACATACTTCACGTCACGTTCCCCCACCTGGCGAATCACGTCTTCTTGGCGAGAATCCACGATTTCTCCCTTCCATTGTCCGTTCCGGCGGTTTTCCGGAGGCTCACAGTTCCTGGTCTAAAGTTTCATTCTGGCGGTGTAACGGCCCTGCTCCGTGTGGGTTATCTCAAGGTTCAGGCCGTACATGGCGCTCAAAGTCGCACTGGTCAGCACGTTTTCTAGCGGTCCCGAGGCGAATACGCGGCCCTCCTTAAGGGCCAGCGCGTGGGTAAAGCCGGGGGGAATTTCCTCTAGGTGATGAGTGACCATGACCATAACCGGGCTCTTCGGGTCACGGGCCAGTTCCGCCAACCCGCTCAGCAGCAGCTCGCGTCCGCCGAGATCCAGGGCAGCCGCCGGTTCGTCCAAAATCAGCATCTCCGGGTCAATCATGAGAGCCCGCGCCACCAAAACGCGCTGTTTTTCGCCCTGGCTCAAGGTGGCGAACTCGCGGTCTTTCAGGTCAGCCACTTCAAACATGCCCATCAAGGCTTGGGCGCGCTGCCGGTCTATCGGTTCGTAGCTCTCCCGCCAGGATGCCGTCACCCCCCAAATGGAGGACAGCACGGCCTTTTCCACGGTTTCCTGGGGAGGAATCTGCGCTGCTAGGGCTGGGGAGGCATACCCCACCCGCTGACGAATCTCGGCGATTTCGGTTTTGCCCAAGACTTCGTCTAAAACTTCGACCCGTCCGCGCGAGGGGTAAATGCGTCCCGCCAGCATATCAACCAGCGTGGTTTTTCCCGCCCCGTTTGGCCCCAACACCACCCAATGCTGTCCCAGGTGAATCTGCCAATTGAGGCCCTGCAAGATGGAGGTGTGATTGCGCCACAATTCAACGTTGTCACACCGGGCGACCAAAGTCATACTGTTCTTTCCTATCCGCGGCTGGGAGCTTTGGGTTAATTGTGACGCTGAGCGATGACTTTTTCGTACAACGCCACGGTTTTATCCCCAATGGCCTCCCAGGTGAAGTGTTCTTGGGCCCGTTTGCGACCGGCCTCGCCCATCGCCTGAGCCCGAGACGGATCTGCCAGCATATCAGTGATCCGCTTGGCCATCGCCTGCTCGAATTCCTCGGGATGCAGGGGCTTGCCGGTACCATCATTGACCTGTTCAATTGGTACCAAAAAGCCGGTTTCCCCATCGACGACCACGTCGGGAATGCCCCCGGTATCGGTGGCGACCACGGGCAAGCCGCAGGCCATCGCCTCTAGGTTCACGATTCCCAGCGGCTCGTAAATCGAAGGGGTCACAAACAGGGTAGAGCCGGTCAGCAGGGCAATCATGTGGGCACGGTCCAGCATGTCCGCAATCCACACCACTCCCGGACGTTCCTGCTGCAGGTCACGCACCAGGCTTTCGACTTCCTCCATAATCTCCGGGGTGTCGGGAGCTCCCGCGCACAAGACGATTTGGGCGTCACGAGGTACGTCGCGCAGGGCTCGCAGCAGGTAGGGCAGGCCTTTTTGACGGGTAATGCGCCCGACGAAAGCTATCGTGGGTGCCCCTTCTGTCAGTCCGTAGTCAGCCCAGACCTGGCTGCGGAATTCGGGGGTGATATTGGAGAAATCCCAGGTTACTAGGTCAATGCCGTTATGAATGACGTGGACGCGGTCAGGGTCGATAGTGGGATAGCAACGCAGAATATCGTCTTTCATGGCGCGAGACACCGCCACGATGGCGTCCGCGGCTTCGTAAGCGGTTTTTTCCGCCCAGGAGGAAATCCGGTATCCCCCGCCCAGCTGTTCAGCTTTCCACGGACGCAGCGGTTCCAAGGAATGCGCGGAAATAACGTGCGGAATGTCATACATCAGGGAAGCCCAATGCCCGCCCATATTGGCGTACCAAGTGTGGGAATGTACTACATCAGCACCTTCGGCACCAGCCACAAACTCTAAATCCACGCCCAAAGTGCGGATAGCAGCGTTCGCCTCAGCCAGTCCTTCCAGATAGTCGTACCCGGTGACCCCCTGCTCGCCGCCTTCCGTACCCGCGGTGCGCGGACCCTCAAAACAGTGCACCCTGACTTCTGCCCGCTGACGCAAAACCTTGGCAAGTTCAGTGACGTGAACCCCGGCACCCCCGTAAACTTTCGGAGGGTATTCCCGACTCATCAAATCAACACGCATGGCAACCTCGCTTCAACACAAAATGGACCCTGGAAACCCGGTTCGTAACGTCCCCGGAAAAACCCCTGGCCAGCGAACCGCAATTACACTTCTAACTTATCCCATTTGCTGGTAAAAGATGCCCCAAAAGCCCCACAAAAGCTAAAAAATCTTTTAGGGTTAATACGTGGCTCTACCAAAAGTTTTGACAATTATTCTTGCTGGCGGCGAAGGCAAACGCCTGATGCCCCTAACTGAAGACCGCGCCAAGCCCGCGGTGCCTTTCGGCGGACACTACCGGCTCATTGACTTCGCGCTGTCTAACGTGGTGAACTCCGGTTATCATCGGGTCATCGTCCTCACTCAATACAAGTCCCATTCTCTGGACCGACACATCGCCACAGCCTGGCACATGTCGAACATTCTGGGCAACTATGTGGCACCGGTTCCGGCTCAGCAACGCACCGGAAAACACTGGTACATGGGTTCGGCGGACGCAATCTTCCAATCTGAGAACATCATCAGTGATGAGCGCCCCGACTACGTGCTGATTATCGGCGCGGACAATATTTATCGGATGGACTTCTCGCAGATGGTGAACGAACACATCGCGTCCGGTCTGCCCGCTACCGTGGCCGGAATCCGTCAGCCGCTCAGCTTGGCTTCTTCGTTCGGAGTCATTGAAGCGGACGCATCGGGTAAAATCGCAGCTTTCCGGGAAAAGCCCCAAGACGCGGTCGGCCTACCCGATGCCCCGGATCAGATACTGGCATCGATGGGCAACTACGTGTTCAATACTGATGCCCTGCTCGAAGCACTCCAGCTAGACTCCCAAAATGACGATTCAAATCACGATATGGGCGGGGATATCGTGCCCTATTTCGTGTCCCGCGGGGAAGCTCACTGCTACGACTTTATCCGCAATGACATCCCCGGCTCGACTGAACGGGACCGGGACTACTGGCGTGACGTCGGTACTCTTGACGCCTACTACGAGGCCTCCATGGACCTCATCGCGGTTCACCCCGTCTTTAACCTGTACAACCCAAAGTGGCCGATTATGACGACTGTGGACGGCGAGTTGCCCCCCGCGAAGTTCGTCTACGGTGATGATTCCCGCATGGGTCACGCCATCGACTCTTTTGTTTCCAGCGGCACGATTATTTCCGGAGCGCGTTGTGTTCACTCGATTCTCTCCCCGGGAGTCCGGCTGAACTCTTGGTCCGAAGTGACGGACTCGGTCTTGATGAACGGCGTGGTGCTGGCGCGGCACGCGAAAGTCGACCGGGCTATCTTGGACAAGAACGTTTACGTTGGCGAGGGCGTCACTATCGGCGTTGACCTTGAACAAGACCGGGCGCGCGGTTTCCTGGTGACCGATTCCGGAATTACGGTCGTCCCCAAAGATACCCGCGTCGAGCACTAGCCTATGACAGAACCTACGCTACCCCTGCGCTTTACCTGCGTATGGGAGGGGGACTCTGCGGGCGTAACGCCTGGGGCATTTTTGTCCGCGGTAGTTCGTGCAACCGGACTGAGCCCTACCGCGCTCCCCAACCAGTCTTCGTCAGAGGGGCTAAGCCGGGTGTCGCTGTATGTTCCCGTGGCACCCCCCACGACTCGTGAACAGAGAGCCGCGTGGACCCGCGCTTTGGAGCATGACCTGGACTCAGAGGGCCTGGCTGTAGCGATAACGGCAGGGGCAATGGCCCAGCGCGGTCCCGCCTTGGTGGTTTTGGACGGGGACTCCACCCTGTTTACCGGGGAGGGCATCGACCTGGTGGCTGCTCACGCCGGTACGCAGGAGGAAGTCGCCGCCATCACCGCTGCTGCGATGCGCGGTGAACTTGACTTTGCCCAGTCTCTGCGGCGGCGCATGGGAACCCTGCGGGGCCTTCCGGTCAGTGTTTTGGACCAGGTGCGCCAGGATTACCATTTTTCCCCGGGAGCGGCACAAATGGTGTCGGCTTTTCATCGCCGCGGCGTAAAAGTCGGGGTGGTTTCCGGCGGATTCAGGGAACTGGTAGCGCCGCACGCCACAGATATCGGGCTGGATTTTGTCAAGGCAAACAGTTTCGAGGTGGCCAACGGTCAGCTGACCGGCGAGCCGGAGGGCGACATTGTCACCGCTGAAACTAAGGAAACCTGCCTGCGTTCCTGGGCGGCCGAACTCGGAGTCAGCGCGGAGAGATGCGTGGCAATGGGAGACGGGGCTAACGACCTGAAAATGGTGCGCGCCGCCGGATTGGGAGTTGCCTACCTGGCAAAACCTGCTCTGCAAGCCGCTGCCGATGTGCGCCTCTCGCGACCCAACTTGACGGCGCTCTCTGCGCTCACCCTCCCGGACTGATGACCATAGCGAACGCTGTTCACCCGGCAAAAGCCCGCGTTTGCGCTTAGCGGGTCGAGGGACGCTCCGGGTTGGATACGTCCACAACTTTCACACCCTGTACCGTAAACAAAAGTTTAGCTACCTGGGCTTTTTCTACCGAGTCACGCGAATTGCCCCACACCAGGGCTCGGCCGTCACGCAGTTTAAACTGCAACTGAGCGGGGTCGTCGGAAGTCACCGAAGCAATCATGGAGCGCAAATCCTCAGGCATATCTCCAAAAGCAATCAAGGCCGCATCAACCAGCTTGCGGGTTTGCCCGCCCAGCTTCTCCATGTCGACATCCAGCTGCGGCAGCCCCGCCACGTCACCAGGAGCAATCTCCAGAATCACTCCGGACCGGTCCACCCCCACAACTTTGCCGTTTTGCCGTACGGTGGCTACCGGAACGCGCTCCACCACGTGAATCTCTAACCCGTGCGGCCACGCGGGCTTGACTTGTGCATCCTTTAAGGCACTGACTTCCTGCAGCACCGTCTTCGCCACTCCCGCCGTAGCCAAACTGGTGATGGAGCGCCCCTCAAAACGCTGAGTGGCTTGGCAAACCTGTTTAATGTCTACGTTCCGCGCGCCCGTGACATGGCACTGTGCGAGTTGGTAGGTGAACAGCGGTGAAAAAAACACGACGTACAAAACGATGAGGACTCCCGCCAATACCCCAATCAGACTGGAAATCCGCAGACGCAGCCGATGGCGGCGAATGAACTCCTGTTCCTCCAACCGGTCCAGCAGCGTATTGTCTACGCTTGCCACCCGCAGCGAATCCCAAGGGGAACTCGCCTCGTAGCGCGAACCGTCAGCGGGGGACGCATTTGGATGGTGTTTGCGCTGAGAAACCTTTTGGGCCGCTTTCACAGCTTCCCGGTTTGCTTTCGCAGCCCGCTTCTGGGTTTTCTTGATGGCCTTCTTTTCGTCACGTTCCTGTTTATCGAGTTGAGCCGGGGTCAACTTTTTCGATTTCGTTTTCGGTTGAATCGTTTCGGAGTTCGCCGTATCAGTCGCGGCGGCACGGTCACGAGGGCGGCGCGGAGAGTCCTTATCGAGGTCAACGTTTTTGGGGTCGACTACGGGTCGACGGTGTCGCCCCCGACCGGCGTCGTGGCTCTCTGTGGACTTCCCAAGGGTGGGGCGGGGAGGTGGTTTCACGCCTGACTCTCTTTCGCCTGGGCGGCCTGTTCCACCGAGGCATAGTCATGTCCCGCGGCGATAGCGTGGCCCACGTGGGTAATGGAGCCCGCACCCAAGAACAGCAGGAGGTCGCCGGGACGGGCGGCGTGAAATGCGCGCAGTCCCGCCGCGTACATATCCGCCACGTAGGTTCCCTGACCGAGACGCTCGGTGATGATGTTACCGTTTACTCCGGGAATCGGCGCTTCGCGGGCGGCGTAGACCGAGCATACGGTCAGGTCATCCACGGCTGCAAAAACTCGCGCGAAAGCCTCGACGTTGTGATAGGTCCGGGAATACAGATGCGGCTGGAAACACACCAGCAGCCGACCGGTACCGGCTAAGTCGCGGGCCGCCTGCAGAGTGGCCGCGATTTCAGTCGGATGGTGTCCGTAATCGTCATAAATGCGCACGCCATCGCGTTCACCGACTCGCTGCATCCGGCGACTGGCTCCCGAAAAAGTCCCCAACGCGGCGATGAACTGGGGCAAGTCCACGCCTAGGGCATAGGCGGCGCCCAGCGCCCCGCCCGCGTTCAGCAACATGTGCTGGCCCCCAATCCGCAACTTGAGCTGACCGTGAAATACCTGCTGACCGGCATCGGTAACGCTGACTTGGCAATGTCCTTGGCCCGGCCCCAGTTCGGGCTCACTTAACTGAACTACCACGTCGCCTGCCAAGGGAACCCCGAAACCGTAGGAAATAACCCGCGGCCCACCCTCGCCGCGCTGCGCTGAAACCTGCGCGGCAAGCCGCTTGACCCCGGCATCATCGGCACACAGCACCAGCGCACCGCCCTCGCGCAACCTACCCGTGAAATCCACAAAAGCCTGCTCGAACGCCGCCGCGCTACCCCAGTGATCGAGGTGGTCAGGCTCTATATTGGTGATGACTTCCACCGCGGGGGAATAGTTCAGGAAAGACCCGTCGGATTCATCAGCCTCGATGACAAAGGCGGAACCCGACCCCAAACGCGCGCCGGTATCCAGCTCGGCGATGACTCCCCCGATAGCAAAGGAAGGATCCGCCCCGATTTTCAGCAGGGCGTGGGCAATCATGGATGACGTGCTGGTTTTGCCGTGTGCCCCGGCCACCGCCACCAAATCGTGGGAACGGGTACAAAAATCTAAAGCCTGGGAACGATGCCAGATTTCTAAGCCCAGAGCCTGGGCACGAGCCGCTTCGGGATTGTCCTCATGCACCGCTGAAGTCACCACCACGATGGCGTTGGCAGGCACTTGTTCCTCCCGGTGTCCCACAAAAACGGTGATGCCCGCCTCTCGCAGCTGTCCCAGCGTATCGGCCTGTACCTGGTCGGAACCGGACACGTGATAACCCAGGTCGTGCAGCAGTAGCGCGAGGACGCTCATGCCGGCCCCGCCGATACCAATCAGATAGAACTCCTGGTCGGACGGGACTTTGTGGGCTTGCGTGACATTGGACAAATTCGTGGAACTGTCTTTAATCTCGGGCATGTTTAGGCCTCCTCGGGTTTCCCGGTCGTTTCGCCCAGAACTGTCATAATGAGCGCACAGAGATTTTCGGCGCCATGCGTGGTGCCGACCTGGGCCGCTGCCGCACGCATGGCCGCGTTCTGCTCCGGGTCAAGCAGACGCACCAGCAGTTCGGCGGCCGCCTGTTCGGTCAGTTTCTTCTGGTCGAGTAGGAACGCCCCCGCGGCGTTAACGACCCCTTGCGCGTTTAGGGCTTGTTCTCCGTTGCCGATAGGCAGGGGCACGTAGAGGGTGGGAATCGCCAGCGCGGTGTTTTCCGCGACAGTTGCCGCCCCCGCTCGACACACCACGCAGTCAGCTAGAGCCAAACCGTAGTGCATCTCGGTGAGATAGTCGCGCACTTGGTAACGCTGCTCCAGGTGATGTTCAGCAACGAAGTCCTGGACAGGACCGTCCTTACCTTTCCCGGTCAGGTGAATGACCTGGGCAGTCGAGTTTTCCTGGAAGACCCGCAAAAGCGCGCCGGGCAAGACTTCGTTGAGACGCTGCGCCCCCAGGGAGCCTCCGGTGATCAGCACTGTGGGGTGGGAAGCCGGCAAACCGAAAAAGTCGGCAGCTTCAGCTCGCGCCGCATCCCTGGTCAGGGGCATTTCCAGCTGACGCGCCAGTTCGAGAATACTGGGGCGCAGGGGCAGACCGACGACACGAGTTTCGCCGTGCTTTGCTTTCAGCCCGGTTCCCTCAAAAGTCAGGCCCACCCCGGCCGCATAGCGTGACCCTACCCGGTTGGCGAGCCCTGGCCGAGCGTTTTGTTCATGAATGACGATGGGAATGCCCAAACGTTTTGCCGCAAAGTACACGGGGGTGGAAACGTAGCCACCAAAGCCCACTACCAGCCGTACCTCCCGGGCTTGGAAAGTATCGCGCAGCGAAGCCACCACGTGACGCATCCGAACCGGCAAACGAACCAAATCCGAACTGGGGCGACGCGGCATCGGTAGGCGGGGAATGGTCAACAGTTCATAGCCGGCGGCTGGAACCAGTTCGCTTTCCAGCCCCTCGGAAGTACCTACCACCAGAGGTTCGAAGCTCAATTCGGTGGACTGTAGCGCGGCAATAGTCGCCAGCAAAGGGTTCACGTGTCCAGCGGTACCGCCGCCGGCGAAAACAATGACCGGTTTCGAGATGTCACTCACACCCTCAACTTTAGCGTGTTTTGTCCGGGAACATTTTCAGGAGCACGGTTGCTGTGGCGGTTGTGGGCAAAGTTTTCCCTCGGTTTTCGCGCCGCACCAGCTTCGGGAAGCAAACGTTTAACGGTGCATCCGTCCGGGCAGCAAAACAGCCGCACCGCGCCGCAGGGGACGCAGTCGGGCTTTTAGCGCCGCGTCCGCCCCAGGTTCAGCGCGTGCAAAACACATCATCATGCCCATCGCTGCCATGATGGACAGTAGGGAGGAACCTCCAGAAGAAATCAGCGGCAAGGGCACCCCAATAATCGGGAGCAGGCCAACCACAGCTCCGATATTGATGATGGCTTGGGAAAAAATCCAGCCCATCATGCCGGCCACGGTGTAGCTCACGAATTGATTCGTCTCCGAGTTCATCAGCCGCATCATCGTCAGGCACAGCACCACGAACAAACCCAGAACCAGGAAAGTGCCCAAAATCCCGAATTCCTCGCCCAAAATAGCGAAAATGTAGTCCGTATCCGCTTCGGGCAGGTAGGACCATTTCTCCCGGCTGGCACCCGGTCCGACTCCGGTCAATCCCCCGGTGGCCAGGGACCACAAGCCATGTTGTCGCTGGTAGCCGATGCCGGTGGGGTCAGTGGTGGAGGCGTCCATAAAGCCAAAGACCCGCCGACGGCGATTAGCTGAACTCATGACTGCCAAAGTGACCCCAAAAATGCCTAGCAAGACGATGCCCGCAAAGTAGCGCCAGGGAATCCCCGCTACGAAAATCGCCGACAAAATGAGCGCTGCCATCACCATCGCGGTGCCCAGATCCCGCCCAATCATGACCAAACCCAACGACCCCACCGCTGGCACGCCCGCGTTGATGAGCCAACGTTTCTTGTCCCGGGCCTCCCGCAGTTCCGGATCTGCCAAGACCCTCCCTAACGCGACAGCCAAAGCCAACTTCATAAACTCGGAAGGTTGAATGGTAATGACGCCACCGAGGTTAATCCAGTTTGTGTTACCGCCCGCGGACGTGCCGTGCATGCCCGGAACGAACACCATAATCTGCAGCAGCCACGCCGCCCCCAAAAACCACCAGGTCCACTTTTGATAAAAAGTCAGCGGGACCCTGGAGGCAATGAACAAAACCAGCAGCGCCGCCACATAAATGAGTGAACGTTTCCCAAAGGACAGGAACGGATTCGCTCCGCTTTCCAAGGCAGTGATGGTCGAGGCGGAAAACACCAGGATAAAGCCGATGATGAACAGCAGCAGGGTGGTGACCAAAATGAGGTAGTAGCTCAGAACCGGTTGGTTCTTCCACCCTTCGGACAGGGTGCGCAGAGCGGATTTTTCCTGGCTTGGCGTTGCGGACGGGGCTGAGTTGGCGTCAACCAGGGTAGGCGTTGAGTTTCGCGGGGAAAACTTTGCCAGTTTCGCGTCCCGAGGTGCCTCAGGAGCCTTGTTCCTCCCCGCCATCTTGGTTCTCCCCCAGTTTCCGCGCCGCCTGAGCAAATTGGTCGCCGCGCTCGTGATAGTTGTTGAACTGATCCCACGAGGCACACGCCGGAGCCAGTAGCACGGTATCCCCCGGAACGGCTAAAGCTCGCGCCTCTAAAAGCGTCCTTTCCATAAGATTGTCCCCCGGAGCGACCCGTTTCAGCGGGATTCCCGCGCCGTTTTCAGCAAATGCGCTCTCAAAAGGCTCCGGGTCCAAGCCAATCAGCACAGCGGCTTTCACTTTCGGGGCTGCCACCTGCACCAGAGAGTGAAAGTCTTGGCCTTTCGCGTCTCCCCCGACAATCCACACGGCGCGCTTGTCGTCAATGTCACGCAGCGAAGCGGCTGCTGCGTGCGTATTCGTAGCTTTGGAGTCGTCGATATAGGTCACACCTCCGAACGTGCCGACCACGGCGCGACGATGTTCCGCCAACTCAAACTCGAGAATTCCGCGGCGCACCCATTCGGGCTGCAAACCGTAGGCCCGCGCCAGTCCAGCCGCGGCCAAAGTATCCGCCAACAGTGCCGATGTCGGCACTTTCGCTCCGCTCAAGTGTTCCAGGTCGGCAAACGTTGCCAGTTCCAGTGCCTGAGTTTCGTTGTGTTCTCCAAAAGCCCGGTCCACGATGACGTCCTCAATCACGCCTAGGAAACCCGGAGCGGGAATACCCGGAGTCAAACCAATGCACTTTTCCGGGGGAAAGCCCTCGTCTTGGACGAAACGTTTACTGAGTACCTTGGTCGGCAGTTCCTCGGTGGCGGGATACAGAGCGGCACGCTGCACCCCGCTGTAGACCTTCGACTTGTCCCAAGCGTAGTCGTCGGCGCTACCGTGCCAGTCGAGGTGATCGGGGGCAAAGTTAAGCCACACGGAGGCCCAGGGTTTCAGGCTGTACGTGGAATGCAGCTGTGCCGAGGACAGCTCCACCGCCAGCGCATCCACAGCGCCTTCGGCCGCGACTTCAACTATGGGCGTGCCGTAGTTACCCACCGCGGTCGCCACCACACCGCCGGTGATGAGCATCTGCGCCAACATCCCAGTTGTGGTGGTTTTCCCGTTCGTGCCCGTAATGCACATCCACTTGCAGTTACGGTTACCGATGGCTTCCTGGATTTGCCAGGCTAACTCGACTTCTGACCACATGGAGGCGCTGGCCTCGGGAAGGCGATACATGGGATTATGCGGGGCAATCCCCGGGGAGACCACGAAAAGTTTGTGTCCGTTCCCGGCGGCCGCCTCACCTTGGAACTGTTCGCCACTGGCAGTGCAATAGTCGACCCGATCGCCGAGTTCCTCCCGGGCCTGTTCCACAGCATCTGGGTTCGCATCGTAGCAGGTCACGTGCGCTCCGAGAGTGGCCAGTACGGCGGCGGCGGCGCGCCCCGACTTTCCCAGGCCCAACACGCCAATGGAGGCGCCGGTAAATTGCGTATCTTTCACAGCTTCATCACCCAATCGAAATAGAACAGTCCTACCCCGGCGGCAGCCATCAGCCCGGCAATAATCCAAAACCGCACGACCACGGTGATCTCTTTCCAGCCCAACAGTTCAAAGTGGTGATGAATTGGGGCCATCTTAAACACGCGCTTGTGAGTGGCTTTAAAGAACCCGACCTGAATAATGTCGCTGATAACTTCCATCACGAACAGGCCACCGATAATGATTGCCAGGAACTCGGTGTGGGTGAAAATCGACACTCCCGCCAGTATGCCGCCCAACGCCAGCGAGCCGGTGTCGCCCATAAAAATACGCGCCGGTGAGGCATTCCACCACAAAAATCCAATCAGGGCTCCGACCACAGCCGCGCAGAATAATGCAATATCCAGCGGGTCACGGATTTCGGAGTAGCACGCGGGGGCGCTGGTCCCCTCGATGCCGCAGCGCTGCGAGAACTGCCAGTAGGACATCAAGGTATAGCCGCCAAACACGAAAATCGAAGTGCCGGTCGCCAAGCCATCCAGACCATCCGTCAGGTTAACCGCATTAGACCAGGCTGCCACCAGGAAGTTCGCCCAAATCAGGAACAGCACGACCCCCAGACCGAAACCGGCGAAAGCCAAATCCAGGTTCGTGTCCCGGATGACAGAAATCTTCGTAGAGGCGGGGCTCAGGCCGCGCGAGTTCTCAAAGCCCAAGGCCAGACCGGAAAATATGGATCCCACCGCTAGCTGACCGAGTATTTTGCCGGTTGGGTTCAATCCCAAAGAACGGTGCTTAGAAATTTTAATCCAGTCATCCAGCCAGCCGATGAACCCCAGCCCGACCAGCAAAAATATGAGAATCAGAGACGAAGCGCTGGGGCCTTTGCCGCTGGTGACGGCTTGGTGAATATGACCCGCTCCCCACCCGATAATGATGGCGAGGATAATAATGACCCCGCCCATAGTGGGCGTGCCGCGCTTCGTGTAGTGCGCGGTCGGGCCGTCCTGGCGAATAAACTGACCGAATTGCTTATTGACCAGCCACTTCGCATAGAACGGGGTGACCAGTAGCGAGAATAACAGGGCGATAAAGCCAGCTGTCAATACCGCAGTCATCGGACGCGGCCCCTTTCTTCAATTTCTTGAGCCAGTTTCCACAGTCCCGAACCGTGCGAACCTTTGACCAAAATCAAGTCGCCGGGACGCACAATCTCCTGCAACAACCGACCGGCAGCGGTGGCATCCATCACCTGATGGCTTTCCCCGTCACGTTTCAGCGCCGAATAGGCGCTTTCGATGTGTTTCGCCATGGGACCGACCGTCAGCAGGACCGAAATTCCGAGGTTAGCGGCGTAACGCCCGATTTCTCCGTGCAACTGCGGGGCGGTTTCGCCCAGTTCCAGCATGTCCCCCAGGACGATGACCACACGCCGGGTGGCTCCCGATTTCGCAATGACGTCCAAAGCGGCACGTACCGAGTCCGGGTTCGCGTTATACGCATCGTCGATGAGGTCCACTCCGTCCGCCAAATGCACCAGGTTCATGCGGTGTTCACTGACCGGAGTGGCTTTTGACAACACGGCCGCAATCTCAGCGGGGGTCATGCCCGCGACATGCGCAATCGCCGCGGCCGCCAGGGCGTTAGCGACGTGATGGGCACCGAGGAGCTGCAGCTGAACCGGGGCGCTACCGGCGGGAGTGTGCAGCAGGAAGCTGCCCCGCGAAGCCTCGTCCAGACGTAAGTCGGTGATGCGCACCGGGGTATTCTTTTTTGTCGAAAAGTACATGAGGCGTCCCGAAGTCCGCCCGCTCATCGTTTCCACACGCGGGTCGTCCGCGTTCAAAATGGCCATGCCTGAGGGCCCCAGGTTTTCCAGGATGGTAGCCTTCTCAGCTGCCAGGGCCTCAACCGAAGAGTACGACTCCAGGTGAGCCACCCCCACCATCAAAACCAGAGCCACATCCAGGGGAGCAATATCGGTCAGGTAAGCAATGTCGCCGGGCTGCGAAGCGCCCATTTCCAATACCAGGTACTCGGTCGCGGCGTCAGCTTCCAGAACCGTGAGCGGCAGGCCCACCTCGTTGTTGAACGATGCCACGGGAGCGACAGTGGCGCCTTTGGTGGATAAAAGCTGTTTCGTCAGGTCCTTGGTGGTGGTTTTGCCGGCAGAACCGGTGATTCCGATAACAAGTTTCAGTTGGCCGGTTCCCTCGCGGGCTTGGGCACGCAGTTGGCGCAGGTGCGCCTGAGCCAATCGCCCCAGGGCATACTGAGGGTCGGGAACCTGCAATACTGTCAACTGGTTCAATTCTTCCTCGGTAGCCCACCCCTGGTCCAGAATCTCTGCGCGGTCGCGGCTGACGATGGCGACTCTGCCTCCGCGGCGAGCCACAGACCCCAGGAAGTGATGCCCGTCAGTATTTTCTCCGGGCAGCGCTACAAAGACATCACCCGTACTGACCAGCCGCGAATCGGTGTGTACCCTGCCTTGAATCCGAGTCGAGTTTTCCCCAGGTTCTAAACCAATCGCCTCACATAGGGCGTCAAGGGTCATATCTATCAAAGGTGGACTCCTTCAAAAGGCCAACAAATCGGCTTTAATCTTATCTCACGCCGGCTCCGGTCAGAAAAGGGGTCAGCTCCGCTTCGCTAGAGCCTCGCGAGCGACCACTCGGTCGTCAAGGTCATACTGCCCTTCGGGCGTGAACATGATGGGTTCGTGACCCCGCCCCGTAATAACAACGGTATCTTCGGGACGAGCGTCCAAAATTGCTCGCTCAATCGCCGTCTCGCGGGGGGCGACCTCCACAAATTTATCTTCATAGCCCTTCATGCCCGCCATCACGTCCCGGCGAATCCCGCTGGGTTCCTCCTCGTGAATGTCCCCGTCCGTAAGGTAGGTGAAATCCGCCAGCTCGGCAGCAATCTGACCCAAAATCGGCCGTTTGCCCGGATCGCGCTGCCCGTCAGCGCCCATCACTAGCAGCAACCGACCTTTGGTCGAAATCCGCATGGTGTCGAGCAAAATCTTGGTGGAATCCGGGTTGTGCGCGAAGTCCACAATCACGCGGGGTGCCTCGCACAGCAGCTCCATACGTCCCGGCACATCCAGACGGATGGGATTCACAGTCAGGTGGCGCAAAATGTCCCCGTCTAGCTGACGCGGGCTCGGAGACAATCCCGTCACGACCATGACAATGGCCAGGGCGGCATTGATTGCGTTAAACGTGCCGGGCATTCGGACCTGCACAGAGGCCTCTTTGCCGTCAAAAGCCCGCAACCGCAGTTCGGTGAAGCCGCCCTCTAACTCGATAATTTTTCCTTGCCAATCGGCCGGACGGCCCGTCAGGGACAGGGTCACAAAATCATGTTGGCCACCGCGTTCCAACTGCTCAGCCAGGCGCTGGCCCCACACGCCGTCAACGATGATGACCTGGCGATCACTGCGCTGCGGGGAAAACAGCGAGGCCTTGGTTTGGAAGTATTGCTCCATGGTGCCGTGGTAATCCAAGTGGTCCTGAGACAGGTTCGTAAATCCGGCGCAGGCGAAATGCAGCGGGTCTACCCGCCCCATCGCTAAGGCGTGCGAGGATACTTCCACCACCATGTGATGCACATTTTCTTGCACCGTCGTGGCCGCAAAGGCTTGCAGCTGCGGGGCTTGGGGAGTCGTGATGAAAGCGGGGGCAGTCTTCTTGCCCACCGCGGCCTCCACCGTGCCCACCAGGGAGGACAGATGCCCGACTCGATGCAGCATGTGACGCAAAAGGTAGGTGGTGGTGGTCTTTCCGTTCGTGCCCGTCACGCCCCACGCGCTCAACTGTTGGCAGGGATTATTGAAGGCGACAGCAGCAGCTGGACCAGCTACGGAAGCCACATCGGGAACGATGATAGCGGGGATATCCAAGTTCTCGAGGAATGCCATCCCAGCCGGATCGCTCAACACAGCCCCGGCTCCGCGCGCCGCGGCATCCGCCGCGAACTTAGCGCCATGCACGTGGAATCCCGGCATCGCCACAAACAGCTCTCCGCCGCGCACGACCCGGTTATCAATAACCGCACCGCGCACACGGCCGCCGTTACCGTAAACCGTACCGTCCACGGCTTTTGCCAAATCCGTAACTTCGACCCAGGGCAAGCGAAGCAAATCCGGCGCGTAAGGGTCAAAAGCAACTTCCAGAGTCATATTTCTCTAATCTCCAATCGGATACAACTGCGGATTCGTGTCGGTGGGCGGGATTCCCAGCTCTCTAATCGTAGCCCCCGCAATCTCTTTAAACGCCGGGACCGCGACCACGGATCCGTATATCGAGGCAGAAGGGCGATGCACCACTACGGTGATGACCACGCGGGGATTGTCGGCGGGAAACACCCCGGTAAATGACCCGACAGTCCCGGTTTGCCTGCCGTTAGCCTCAATAATCTGGGTGGTACCGGTTTTCCCCGCCACCGGGTATCCCTCGATTTGGGCATCGGGAGCACCGCCTTTTTCCGAGACGACCCCCTCCATCATGGTTAGCAGTTTCCGGGAAGTGTCCTTGGTGTAAACTCTGGTACCCGCGTCTACAGCTTTCTTTTCTACGCTGCCGTCGGGCTTCGTCCACGATTCGATGAGGTGGGGTTGCACTTCCACTCCCCCGTTTGCCACTGTGGCGATACCGTTGGTGACCTGGAGAATAGTCGCCGCGATACCTTGGCCGAACATGATGGTGTAGCGTTGGCGGCCGTCCCATTTCTCGGGGGCAGAGAGCAGCCCGGCGCTCTCACCGGGCAGTTCGACGCCGGTAGGTTTACCAAAACCAAGTTGTTTCAGCTTTTGATACCTGTCCGTGTCCGTGATTAAGTCGCCAACCTGGACAATCCCCACGTTCGACGATTTGGCAATAATCCCCGCCGCGGTCAGAGCATAAGTACCGTGGGCAATCGAGTCCCGAAAACTTTGCCCGTTAGACATGGTGATTTCACCCGGTACGGTAAATGTGTTGGTGGGCTCCACTTTGCCAGCTTCGATGACCGCTCCCATCGTGTGAACTTTCAGGGTAGAACCCGGCTCGTAAACCGTGGAAACGGCTTTCGAGCCGCGATTCCGTTCGCTGGTTTTCGTGGGTTCTGAGGGGTTGACCGTATCCGTCTCGCACAGAGCGAGAATCTTTCCAGTGCCGACCTCTTGAACTTCCGCCATGACGGATTGAGCCCCGAACCGGGCTTTAGAATTGTCTACTACCTGCTGACAGGTATTTTGCAGGTCCAGCAGAATGGTCGTCTTAATGGTTTGCCCCGCAATGGCGTCTTTACGATAGTTGTCCTGGACCGGAATGGTTTGTCCACGCCGACCAATCTCGGTGAAGTCTTTGCCGTCCACTCCGGCGAGCTTGCTATTTTGGCTCAGTTCCAGCCCAGCTAAACCCACTCCATCAACATCGGTGAAACCGATGATGTTGCCGGCCACGTTACCGTTGGGATAAATCCGTTTCGTGATTTCTTCCGGCTCAATGCCCGGAATCCCCAGCTTCGCGATTTTACGCCAGACCTCGGGAGTCACTTCTTTGGCGATATACACAAAGGTCGAGGGTTTTTTGCCGGGCTGCGCGGTCAGTTTCCCGCCCAGCTCGGCGGGGTCGGCGTCCAAAAGCGGAGCCAGCTTTTTCGCCGCCGCTGCTGGTCCATAAGCCGCGACCTCGGGCCGATCGAATTCATCATAGATAATCTTCGGCTTGCCTTTCGCGTCTTTCCCCGCGGTTTTCGGCTGAAAATAAGTATTGATTTTTACCTGATTAACCCCGATGTTGTAGCGTTTCACGGAGGTCGCCATCTGCCGGCCCGAGGAGTCCAAAATATCCCCCCGCTGAGCTTTAATAATGTGGGTACGGCTGCGTTGATCCTGGGCTGCCGCGGCGAGTTCCGGTCCCTGCACCAGTTGCACCACCACCAAGCGGACCGCAAAAATGAACAGCACCGCGATAATGGCCCCCACCAACAGGTTTTTTCGGACTCTACTCACTTGACCAGTTTCGCCCAGCTTTGCCAGGTTTTCACGCTCCCACGCCGTGACCGCGAGGGGTTTAGCTAGGCGCAGTCGCTTTCCCCGCCAGCCCTTATTGCGCGGCTTTCCCTGGAATAATTTCTCCAGTCGCCAACGTCACGTAGCCCTGTTCGGCGGCCGGAACCAATCCAATTTCCTGCGCTTTCTTTGCTAGGTATTGCGGGGACTGAGCTTCACGCGCCTGGGTCACCAAATCGGCTTGCTGATCCAGCAGCAAGTTCAACTCGTTTTGCATGGCGTACATATCGTAGGAAGTCATCGCCAACTGGGTGTTGACGACGACCGGTACGACCAGCGCGGCGACGAGCATCGCCGCCACCGTCAGCCACATCGGCCACGTGATGCGGCGCTTCTGAAAAGTCGGGACCAGCTGAAGCTGCGGCCTGGGGGCGTTCTGAGCAGGAAGCGGCATCCCGGCAACGCTGCCGGGTTTACGCAATGCCAGGTTGGAAGTAGCTGCGTTAGTCACGTGAGTCTCCTTCGGTTAGGGGGTGAACAGGGTTTTGGGCACGTAGTTTCGTCAAGGTGGGAAAACGTTTCTCCACCGGCTTTTGTTTTGTTTTCACAAGGGTCCCCACGAGGTTTTCCAGGTCGGGTTCCCGTGTCTTTTCCACGGCACGCAGCCGTAGTGAGGCGGCGCGCGGATTGTCGGCGACCTCAGAGTCATCAGCTAAACGCGAGCCGTGCGTGAGGTCCCGCAGCCAAGGCTGCGCCTGCTCAGGCAGTACGGGCAGCCCCTTGGGCGCCGCAGGATGAACCCCCGCGGCAAAAGCCCTCTTGACCAGGCGATCTTCCAGGGACTGATAGCTTTCGATGACGATGCGTCCACCGACCCGGACTGTTGACAGCGCCTTCGTCAAGAAACGCTCCAAGTCGCCTAGCTCATCGTTGACCGCCACCCGCAAGGCTTGGAACGTGCGCTTCGCCGGGTTTCCTCCACTGCGGCGGGCCGGGGCAGGAATCGTGTCGCGGATGACTTCCACGAGCTGACCCGAAACTTGCAACGGCTGGTCCAGGCGGGCCTTCACGATAGCTTTCGCGATGGGCCACGAGAACTTTTCTTCGCCGTAGGTGTGGAGCACCGCGGCGATTTCTTCCGCTTCAGCCAGGTTCAGGAAGTCGGCAGCGGTGAAACCTGCGGTTTGGTCCATCCGCATATCCAACGGTGCTTCGGGTTGGGCATAAGCGAAACCGCGCTCCGCCTCGTCCAGCTGCAGTGACGAAACCCCCAGATCCGCTAAAATCCCGTCCACTTGGCTCAGACCGTGCTGCGCCAATACGCTATCCAGTTCCCCGTAAGTTGTGCCGGCGATGCTGAGGCGATTCGCAAAAGCACCGAGTCGGGACGCCGCCAAACGCCGAGCCTGCGGGTCACGGTCGATACCGATAATGCGCAGCTGCGGGTGACGCTCCAACAGATATGCGCTGTGTCCCCCCAGGCCGAGGGTGGCGTCAACCAAAACGGGACCCTGGATACTGCGAAAATCAGCAGTGGAGGGAATCGGGGTGGCCGCGTCCGGCGCGAAATCCAAGGCGGGCGCCAATAAATCAGCGCACACCTCAGCCAGCACCGGCTGGTGGATTTCGGCAACTGATTTCACGTTTCTTCCTTTTTCTTGGGGTAACCCCCGTTTTTCTAGCGACTCCCGCGTTAGCCAGGTTTCCCACCGTGTCTGCCTGCGGGGAAGAGCATTCAGAATCGGTAGGACACCAAACCCACGCGGGTTTATGCAGTTATGCGCGAGTTTCCCTCACAGCAGTCCCGGAAGGATTTCTTCCGAGACTTCCGAGAAGTCCTCCTCGGCGGCAGCCAAGAACTCGTTCCAGGTCTTAAGGTCCCAAATCTCCACACGGGAACCCGCTCCGAAAACCGCCAGGTCACGTCCCAGTCCGGCGTACTCACGCAGGGCGGGCGGAATGTTAATCCGTCCTTGCTTATCCGGGATTTGATCGCTCGCCCCGGACAGCAGCACACGCGAAAAGTTTCGCGCCTGCTTGTGGGTGATGGGAGCCTGGCGAAGTTCCGTATACAGGGTTTGGAACTCGCCAGTCTCAAACGCATAAACGCAGTGGTCCTGACCCTTGGTCAAAACCACTCCGCCTGCGAGTTGCTCCCGAAAACGGGCAGGCAGTATCAGGCGACCCTTGTCGTCGAGCTTTGGCTCGTAGGTCCCTAAGAACACAACCTTCCCTTTCACCCTCAGCGTGATGCTGATTTTTGACCCGATACCTTTACGGTTTTCGTTACACCCCACTTTACTCCACTTTCATCCACAAATTTGCAAAAACGTGACAGATTTTGCATTTTTAGCAAATTATTTATTGGAAATTCAGAGAATTCTTAAGTGGAGGAAGATTCTACAATGAGCGGCTTTTAGAGCTGACGAAAGCGATGACGAGAAACAAAAAACCGGCTACCGAAAATCGGTAACCGGATCAGACGGGTGAGTCAGAGACTCGGGATAGGAATCAGAGGACTACTCGCCGTGCTGACGGCGTTCCCACCGCTCATTTTGACGATCCATAAAGGACCCTCGCGAGGCAGGCGCACCAGCAGGCTGGCCGTGAGGGGCCGGTTTCGATGCGGGGGATTTTGAGCCTACCCCGAAAATCTTTAGAACCCCCAGGACGACAACCACGAACCCCAGTACCCCGATAGCGGTACCCAAAAATTCCATGCCTTTCAGGTAGGGCGTGGCGATGAGTCCTCCGACCAGCACTACTGCCCCAATCAAAACCAAAACGACCCCGAAAGCAACCCGCCGCGGACGGCTTGCCGTGGATTCACCGACCTTTGTGGAAGTCTGGCGCATCCTATCGGCCATCTTGGGATCTTCGTTGTGGAGCTGGGCCTCCATCTGCGCCAGGACTTGCTTTTCATAGTCCGACAATGCCATGACCATGTCCTTTCAGTGCGCGGCCGAGGAAAGCACCCCAAAACCAAAACGAACGTGTTAACACAAACTAGTTTACCTGTTTTTACCCTCATCGCGCCACATGGGTCTGTGCACGAGTTCTCCGAAACTCGATAAACAGAACTTTTTACTGGTTTAATTGTGTTATGCAAGCGTTGATTATCGGCCTGTGGTGGATTGTGGCACTGGTGATTGCTGTGGTCCTCATTTATAGAGCGCGCCCTCAGAACAGCGTGGAGTACTACCGCGTTCAAGCGTATATCAAAGAAGTTGAGCCTCTCACCGAGAACGACACCATGCGCTCTCTGCCTTACGAGGTCACCGTACTGTTACCCTTTTTGGATCCCAACGAAGCCAACACGTACTACTACCTGACATTGAACCCGGAAGACCTCCACATCGGTCGGGCCCGGACCTGCGCTCGCTACCATCTTCCGATCCCGGCGTGGGTTTCCGCCGTTGATCCGCGTGACATACGTTTCGAGAACTCTCACTCCTGGAACACGGATACCATCATCAACGCGGTCTTGCTCCTGGTCGCACAGTTCATCATGACGGGAACCTGCCTGTTCAACATGGAACTCATCACGAATTCCGACCCCTATTTCGTGCTCCTGTTCCCGCCCACGATACTGTTCTTTGCCTTCGCTACCCTCTATGGGTTCATGCGTTTTGGACAAGCTGCCAGGGTGTGGGTACGTGTGGCCTCAGACCCGGCCACCGCACCGGCGTCTATCAGCGGAATCCGCCGCATCAACAGTCATGCCGGTCACCCCGGTGGTTTCGAAGTGTCCCTTATGTGGGCTCCCCTGGGAATGCCAGCACAGTACGGAAAAGTGCGGATTCCCGGCTTCCAGCGCCGCACCATCCTGCTGCTACAAAAACTGGTGCGAAACCAACTGGAGGAAGAATCGAAAGGAGTGTGGCGCGTCACCCCGGGAATCCCGCAGGACCAGGCTAAACCCCACACCGCAGTTTCCGAGTTACACACCCCCCAAGGGCCCACGACCGTGAAAATCACCGCCCTGCCAGCAAACGATCCTCGCTTCGACCCGCGCCCTCCGAAAGTGCGCGCGGCGGCAGAAAAAGCCCGTCTGAAGCGCGAGGCCGAACTGTTGGCGCAGCGCGAAGCCTTTGAACGCGCCACGGCACGAGCCCGGATTGAGGAAGCTAACCGGGCAGAGCTCGGTAATGAAGAGAACAGTCTCGATGAGGTCGCCGCCCAGGGTCCCCAGGCATGGTACTACCCGATGAACCCCTCGCGGGTAAACCTGGTGGGAATCGGCACGGATCCGGGGAATCGCTCGAACCTGATTGGACCGGGCATCGGTTGGCTTTGCGTTGCTTTGGTGGCAGGGCTGGCTGTGGCATGGCTCGGGTTTATCAATCCCAACATTATGTTCCCGGTTTACGAAGCCCCCTCCGGAGATCAGCCGCTGGGCGGCTGGACTCGCTAATTGTCCGGCATTCCAAGGGTTTCGGGCAGATTTAATCCTCCGGGGTATCGCGGCGATGCCGACCCCGGCGAGGACGGAACTGTTCGATGTTGCGTTTTTCGTAAGGCGTGTCGCGCAGGGACGAAATTCCGGAAGCATCACCTACTGGCGGTAATTCTTCGTCAAGATTTGAGAGTTTCGCCCCGCGATTCAACCGATCCGTGCGCTTCAAAAATTCTTCGAGGCGAGCTCCCAGTTCCTCGGCGGTGGGCAGCGGTTCTTCGGGAGTCTCAATAATTGCCATCGGTTCGGCTTCGTCAAAGTGCTGTTCCAGAATCTCAACGATATGTTCAGCTTCCTCAGATTGTTCCACCATCTGGTTGATTTGGCCCAAGGTGAGGGTGGAAGCGGCTTCGATGTCTCCCACCGGTAGTGCCAATCCGGTCTTGGCGGCCACTGCGGACATCAGCGCCGCGGCCGCCGGTGGGTAGTCCCCTTCTGCCAGGTAATACGGCACCGCCGCAATGATTCCTACCGCGTCCAGACCGGCTTGTCCCAGGGGGAATTCGATGAGCTGATCCATCCCCGCCGGCAGCAGCATTTCACCGACCATCTTGGGCTGTTTGGGCAAACTCTCCGAACGTGCCCCGTGCATATGCACCGGAGTGGGCCGCGTGTGAGGCACCCCGGCTGGCATTCCGGTCACGCCTACCGTCTGGCGCACTCCCAAGCGTCGGACAATTTCTTGGATAGTGTCCAAAAATAGATTCCATTGGGCGTCCGGTTCTGGTCCGTGCAGCACCAAGAAATTCCGGTCGTTGTCGTCGCTGAGCAAATCCAAGCGGATTTCCGGCATTTCCACTTCAGTAAACTTCCAGTCTGAAAAACTCAGCCAGGGCCGATGGGAACGAAAATCCACCAATTTATCGGAGTTAAATGTCGCAATAGTCTGATGCGGCAGGGCTTCCACCAAATGCTCCAACATGCCTCGCCCGGAATGCCCAGCATCCATCGCCCCGTTGAGGTGGTGCAGCATAACGTCGGCGTGGCCACTGAGGTCCGCGCCAGGCGCTAATAAAGTATCAAATTTGTCTGCGTCCATTTTTCCCTCGAAAAGTTCAACCCCTAAATGTTATCAAGACTTAGCCCCAATTCGCTCCTCGTAAACCTTTTAGGGCATAATTGATTACCCTTTTGATGCCTTGAGGAGAGATAAATTGGCTGACGCAACGGTGCCGTCGTCTTGGCAGTCCGAGATTGCTAAGGAGCAGACTTTCGTTGACCGCGCCTATGAAACCCTCGATGAAATGCGGGTCTATTACCGCCGGCGGCAAGACGAAGTCGCCGCGGAAATGAGTTCTAACCCCTCAGCCAGGGCTGACCGCGATGCCTTGGCGGCTCATTATGGAGACGAAGCCACTCGCTTGGAGAGCGTGGAAAATCGCCTGGTTTTCGGCGTTTTAGACCTGGAGGACGGCACCAGTTTCCACATTGGTCGCGTGGGTTTGCGAGACTTTGATGCGACCGATGCCGAAGCCCCGGCTCTCGGTATCACCCCGGCGCTTTCCCCCACCGAAAACCCTCCCGACACCACTTTGGAAACACCGGCCGCGTCGGAAACACTTGAGGAAAAACCTGGTGAAGGCGTGTCTCGCCAACTGTTGGTGGATTGGCGAGCGAAAGTCGCCCAACCGTTCTATCAAGCTACGGCAGTAGCCCCGATGGGGGTGTGGAAGCGGCGGCACGTAGCTACCAGTTTGCGCGAAGTGGTGGGCGTGGAGGATGAGCTGTTAGCTTCCGGTGCCGACACCGATGCCGCCCAGACGGCGTCGCTGCAGGGTGAGGGTGCTTTGATGGCGGCGCTGTCACGAGCGCGCAGCGGCCAGATGTCCGACATTGTCTCAACGATTCAGGCCGAACAAGACCGGGCGATTCGTTCTGACCTGAACGCTTTTTTGGTGGTGCAGGGCGGACCCGGCACCGGCAAGACGGCCGTGGCGCTACATCGGGCTGCTTATCTGCTCTATGCCCACCGGGATCAGCTGGATTCCCAAGGGGTGTTGGTCATTGGTCCCAACCACACGTTTTTGCGCTATATCGAACGGGTGCTTCCCGCCCTGGGCGAGACCGGAGTGGTCAGCCTGACTATCGGGGAATGTTTCCCCGGCGTACACACCGTGGCGGAACGTCCAGAACTGCGCGCTCTGAAAGGTGATACCCGCTGGATTAAAGTCGCCGCCGCGGCCGTGGCCGATTTGAAGCGTCCTCCCCGCGAGGATCAAATCCTGCAGTTGGACCACGTCCAGCTAAATCTGAGCGCCGCCTTGGTGCGTGAGGCGATGGAAGCCGGTTCGCACGGTGGCTCAACCCACAATCAGCACTGGGCTGCCTACGCCAAATTCCTGGTCCGCGAGTTAACCAAGCTCTATGCCGGGCAGACCCCCACCAAAGAGGACATGGAGTGGATGACTGAGGAAATCCGCGGCTCGGCGGAGGTGCGCCGAGCGGTCAACCGCTGCTACCTACCCGCGGCCGCCCCCGATTTGCTGGCGCGCCTCTATGCCTATCCGGATTATTTGCAGCGTATCGCCTCGGGGATTTTCACCGCGGAGGAAATCGCCGCGTTGCAACGTCCCAAGACCAGCCCCTTCACGGACGCGGATGTGCCGATTTTGGATGAACTGGCGGAGCTGCTGGGGCCGCTACCGGGAATGACGGATTCGGCGGCACAGCGCCGTACCCGCGAACAGCGCGAAATCGAGCGGGCGGCGGAGGCTATTGAAGCGATGGATTTGGGCGGAGGGCTCATCAACGCACGGATGCTGGCGCGATCAACCCGCGGTGAGGTGAGCCTCTCTCCCCTAGCTCAGCGCGCCCGGGCGGACCGTTCTTGGGCTTACGGGCATGTCGTTGTGGACGAGGCACAGGAACTTTCGCCGATGGACTGGCATCTGCTGCTGCGCCGGTGTCCTTCCCGGTCGTTCACCGTGGTTGGGGACGTCAACCAAGCATCGCAAAACTGGTCGAACGCACCATCGTGGTCCGACCTCCTGGGCCCAGCCATGCGCGCCGCTCCGGTGATGGAGCAGCTCACCATTAACTACCGCACCCCTCGTGCGGTGATGGATTTGGCGCAAAAGGTGCTGGCGGCCAGTCCCGAGAGTGCGGTAGTGCCGCTGCAGTCGGCACGAGATGTGGCGGGAGCCCTGGCGTTTACCCGGCTGAAGGGCGAACCACGGGACAACCTGTGCGAACCGACCCACGGGGCGGGAAACCTTGTGCCCGTTCTCAGAGAAACTCTCCAGGCAGAAACGGCACGTTTGGAAGCGGAAGTCGGGCAGGGGGTCGGCAAGCTAGCGATTATCGTCCCTACCGCGGCGCGTTCGTATCTCGCTTCGGCCTTGGGCTTAGAAACGGCCGATGTCGTAGCTGACCAAGTGTGTTGTCTGGATTCGCGGGCAGCAAAAGGGCTCGAGTTTGACACGGTTATCTTGGTGGAACCAGCCGTTATCGCCAGCCAGTCAGCCGGAGATCTCTACGTGGCGATGACGCGCTGTACGAAACGGATGCATGTCTTGGCCAGCGATTTACCCGCGGGAATGGACTTTCCCTTCCCCAAGGATTGACGCCAACCCGCGAGACTACCCCTGACATGGGATTTCAGCACCGCGCTCTTTTGGTCTAAAGTGGTGCTATGACAAAGATACTGCTGCTTGAAAACCCCCACGAAGTCGCCGACAAAGTATTTAGCGACGCAAATGTCCAAGTCGACCGGGTAGACGGCGCTCTGGACGAAAACGACCTGATTAAGGCTCTGCAGGGCTATCAGATGGTTGGGATTCGTTCCAAGACGAACCTGAGCAAGCGAGTTTTTGACGAATGCCCGGACCTGGTCTGCGCCGGGACTTTCACGATTGGCACGAACCAAATCGACCTGCCAGAAGCGGCAAAACACGGGGTGGCAGTGTTCAACGCCCCTTATTCCAACACGCGTTCCGTGGCGGAACTGGCCATCGCCGAGATTATCGCGCTAGCCCGCCAGCTGCCGGTGCGCAACTCTCACCTGCAAAACGCCGACTGGCAAAAGACCGCCAAAGGCTCTCACGAGGTGCGCGGCAAGACCTTGGGAATTATCGGCTATTCTTCGACCGGTACCCAACTGTCCATCCTGGCTGAGGCCATGGGCATGAAAGTCCAGTTCTACGACTTGGCAAAGAAGCTGCCCATTGGCAACGCAAAACAGTGCAACTCGCTGGAGGAAGCTCTGCAGGGCGCCGATTTCGTGTCGCTGCATGTGGACGGGCGCGCCTCTAATGAAAATATGTTCACCAGGGTACAAATGAACCAGATGAAGCCCGGAGCGAAGCTGTTGAACTTGTCCCGCGGTTTTGTCGTCAACCTCGATGACTTGGCCGAGGCTTTGGATTCGGGCCAGATCGGGGGTTGCGCCATTGACGTATTCCCTGATGAACCGCGCAAAAATGGCGAGGAATTCCACTCCCCGATTATGGGCAAAGAAAACACCATCCTCACCCCACACATTGGCGGGTCTACGCTGGAGGCTCAGGAGGACATCGGCTGGTTCGTGGCCGGAAAACTCTGCACTTACCTACAGTCCGGCGAAACCGTGATGAGTGTAAACATGCCGAACTTGAGCCTGGAACCGACTGGCAATACCAAGTACCGCATCACTTTGATTCACAAGAACATCCCCGGCGTGATGGCGAAAATCAACCAGTTGTTCTCTGACGCGGGAGTGAACATCGAGGGTCAGGTCCTGGGTACCAACGGTGAAGTCGGTTACGTTATCGGCGATATTTCCTCCGAGATGCCCAAGGCGGCGCTCGATGAAATCTCTAAATTTGAATCCACGCTGTCCCTGCGTTGCATTCCGATAGAGGGCTTCGTTCGGGACGAAGAGACCGCGGTTAACTAACTCCCCTGACGAACCGAAAAGGCCGGATGGTCGGGCACCTCTGTGAGGTGACGGGCGCCGGGTCAAGAGCCGTTTAGCTGGCAGAAGTTTCGTCGCGCCGGACGTTTGTCGGGTTTTCGCCGATTTTGTCCAGTCTTTCGCTGGGCTTCCCGTCGCCGGGAGCGCCGGGTTTTACCGGACAAAATCCTGGTGAAAAGGATTTGACCGGCCGGTTTGCGTTAGGGTTGAGATATGACTGAAACAGTGGATTTGTTGGAACTCGCTCCCGCCGCGGGGATTCACTTGCCCAGGTACGTACATACTCCGCCCGAGCAAGATTCAGAGCTGACCAAACGAATGCGTCAGCTTTACAATCCCGATGTTCCTGCCCAAATCCCCGTCACCGATCAGCTGCTGATTGATGTTTTGCGCACTCAATCCAATAAATATCCGCGTCGCGTAGCCTTGGATTTTTTCGGTGCCACCACGACTTACCGGCAGCTGGGTGAAAATGTGCAGCGTACTTCAGCGCTGCTGCTTGAGCACGGCGTCAAGCGTGGCGACCGGGTTTCCATTGTGGCTCCGAACTGCCCGCAGTTCGTCTATCTGCTCTATTCCTGCCTACAACTTGGGGTGGTGTGCGTGTTGCACAACCCCCTGGCGGCCCCGGTGGAGCTGAAGTGGCAAATCGAAAATGCGGAATCAAAACTGGTCTTTGTGTGGCAAAAAAGCTCCTTAAGCGTCACCGAGCTGGTGCGCGACATGGACACCGAAGTTATTTCCCTCGATGTTTCTGCGGCTTTGCCCAGGCGGCTGCGTTTCGCCTTGCACCTGCCGATTAAGAAAGCCAAGGAGTTGTACCAACAGCTTTGCGACCCGCAGACCAAAGATTTGCCCGATTACGATACGCTGCTGGAAAAGCAGAAACCACATAACCGCATCGTGCGAGTCGACCCGGATGTTCCGGCCGTGATGCTCCACACGGGAGGAACTACCGGCAAGCCGAAAGCGGTCATTTTGACCAACCGGAACTTGGTGTCTAACTTGTTTGCCAATGTGACCTGGGTGACCAAGCTGCGTCCCGGCAAAGAAACCTGGTTCTGCGTTCTGCCGTTCTTCCACGCTTTTGGCCTGACGCTGTCCCTGAACGGGGCGATCGGTTTGGGAGCCACCGCGGTGTTATTCCCGAAATTCAGCACCCGGGCCGCCCTGGCCGCTCAACGCCGGCGTCCGGGCACTTTCATTGTGGGAGTACCTCCGATTTTTGACCGCCTGGCGAAAGCAGCCGAGGAAAACCCGAAAATTGACCTGTCGTCTTTCCGATACGCCATTTCCGGAGCGATGCCACTGACGCAGGATGTCGCAAAACGCTGGGAAAAAGCCACTTCCGGCTACATCATCGAGGGCTACGGCATGACGGAGACTTCACCGACGGTACTGGGCTCCCCCATGAGCCCCGAACGCAAACTTGGCTGCATGGGCATTGTGTTCCCTTCTATCCAAGTGCGGGTCATCGATCCGGATACCCTGGTTGATGTCGAACCCGGCGAGGTGGGGGAACTCGTGGTGAAGGGACCGGGGTGTTCCCCTGGTTATTGGCGCGATCAGGTCGAAACCGATTTGCTGTTCACTCCCGATCATTGGTTGCGCACCGGCGATTTGGTCGAAGAACACGAGGGTTTCTTGCGGATGAGTGACCGGCGCAAAGAGCTCATCATTATCTCTGGTTTCAATGTATACCCTTCGGTGGTGGAGGCGGCAATCGCCACGATGCCCCAGGTTGCAGAAGTCGCCGTGGTCGGCATTCCCGATCAAACTGACCCGGCCCGGGGTGAACAGGTTCACGCGGCGGTGGTGCTCAATCCGGGAGCGAGCCTGACCTTGGACAAGATTCGGGCTTGGGTTGCTGATTCCCTCCCCCGTTACGCAATTCCGCGTTCGGTCTCTTTCCCGGAGGAGTTGGCACATAACGAACTTGGCAAGATTCAACGCCGCAAAGTGCGTCAATCCGTTCTGGAACGGCTCTCTGAAGGCTTCCGTATGTAAGGGTTAGCGGCTCGGAAAGGGCTACCGGCCCGCTTCCCGCGGTTAACTCTGCGAGTGGCTCTTTAATGAGGCGATAGCATCCTCGAAGTCCTCCAGGGAGTTGAAATCTGAATAAACCGAAGCGAAACGCAGATAGGCGACTTCGTCCAATTCCTTTAGCGGTTCCAAAATGGCTTTGCCGACTTCCTCGGAGTTAATAACGGCTTTCCCGGAAGCCCGCAGGGTTTCCTCAATGCCTTGAGCCATAAGCGCAAGCTGATCGGAGCTGATGGGACGGCCTTGGGTGGCTTTGGCCAAACCGGCAATAACCTTGCTGCGCCGGAACGGCTCGGTCGCTCCGGAACGTTTCTTGATCAGCAGCAGTGTGGTTTCCAAAGTGGTGAAGCGCCGGCCGCAACTGGGACATTCGCGACGCCGCCGAATGGAGGCACCGTCGTCAGCAGTACGTGAATCAATCACGCGGGAATCTTCGTGATGACAAAACGGACAGTGCACGTCGCCCTCCTTCACCGCTGCAAGACTACAGGTTTCACCGTAAGTGCAAACTGAAGTTTTCGCAAGCTGGAATGCAGGGCTAAACCCCATCATTTCAATAAACCGGAACTAACAGCGTTTGCCCAGTTCTCAGCACGGAACCCGCGTCTAAGGCATTTGCGTCCATCATATCCGCCAAGACCTCGTCAGTCGGCACGCTGGCGGCATTAGCTGCGGCAATATCCCACAGCGTATCGCCCGGCACGACCGTGTGTTGCATGAAATCCGTGGGAACGAAGTCAGGACTGAGCCCCAGCCCCAACACCATACCCAGGAACACCATAACGAGGGCAGCCAGAATAAAGAACCCCACTCGCAGGGCCACGGCATCCCACGACAAGACCGGCTGGACAACCACAGTCGGGGACTCCGACGCCTTCGGAACCAAACGCAGGTAAGCCGGACGCGACTGCCGGGCTCTGAAAGCACGCACCGCCGGGTGGTTCGGAGCCAGCTCGCTAACCTCAAAACTCGGTGCCAAAACTGCTGTCATGGTAATCCTTCCATTCATTCGAACATTTGTTCGTTCGAACATCTGTACGTATAATATAAACCATCGCCGGCGCGTTGTCGAGCCAAAATCGAACATTTGTGCGAATATTAATTTTGACCGCAGTTAACCTGACAATTGCCAGTCTGACATGGACCCCGGAGGCGAAAATCCGGCAGTTCCTGCAGACGGCTTTTTTACCGCTAACTCGCGCAAAAGTACCAGATAAAGGAGCAGTAGTGAGCGACCTGACCAAACGACAACAGGAAGTTTTAACGACTTTGTACCAACTCAGCCAGAAGCTCACCTACCCCCCTTCGGTGCGCGAGCTCGCCGAGGCCATGGGTCTATCCTCCCCTTCCTCGGTCAAACACCATCTCGATGTGCTGACCAAGAAGGGCTACCTGCGCCGGGCTCCCAACACGCCGCGCGCCTTGGAATTTGTGAAACTTCCGGAGGGGATGGAGACTCCTCAGCCGGACTCGGCACCCGGCGCGACATCGTCTGCCACCGTCACCACCATCCCGGTGGGTATCGCCGACACCGCTGCGGAGACAGCCGTCCCTCTTGTCGGACAGATTGCAGCAGGCACCCCCATCACCGCGGAGGAAATGGTTGAGGACACATTCGCCCTGCCCCGCCGCTTTACCGGTTCCGGTGAACTGTTCATGCTCGCAGTAAGGGGCGAATCCATGCAGGACGGTGGCATTTTAGACGGGGATTGGGTCGTGGTGCGCCATCAAAGCGATGCTCGCAACGGTGAAATCGTGGCGGCGATGATTGACGGCGAGGCCACGGTGAAAGAGTTTTCCCGTGCCGATGGACACGTTTGGCTGCTGCCCCACAACGATAACTACGCGCCCATTCCCGGCGATACGGCCACCATTTTAGGAAAGGTCGTCACCGTAATCCGTTCCCTGTAACGTTTTGGGGTACGCCTGCCCCTAGGGAACTTGCTGGTGCAGTCGCCGCAAAGCGTCCAGCACCACCTGCGCGTCCTCGGTAGGCCACAAGGGCGGTAGGGAGGCTCGCAAAAAACCCCCATACCGCGCGGTCGCCAGACGTGAATCTAACACCGCCACCACCCCGCGATCCGCGGCGGAACGCAGCAGCCGCCCGGTTCCCTGTGCTAGCAACAGGGCGGCATGAGTCAGGGAGACCTCCATAAAGTCACTGCCCCCGGCACGTTTGACCGCGGCACAGCGCGCCTCAATGACGGGGTCGCTGGGAACCGGGAAAGGAATCCGGTCAATCAGCACCAAACGACACGTATTTCCTGGTAAATCCACCCCTTGCCACAGCGAGAGAGTCCCCATCAGGCAAGCGGAATTATCCTCACGCATGTCCCGAACCAGGGCTGCCATGGAATCTTCACCTTGGACCATGATGGGTAAATCGGTGCGTTCCCGAAGTATTTCCCCCGCGCGCTCGGCCATTTTGCGCGAGGAGAACAGCCCCAGCGCCCCGCCTCCCGAGGCCTCAACCAGCTCCACCAGCCGATCCCAAAACACTTCGGGGTGCTCCCCGCGAGTGGGCGCGGGCAAGTCCCGAGCCAGATACAAAATGCCCTGCCGATCGTGGCGAAACGGGGAGCCGACATCTAGGGTTTCCGGCTGCGGATCATCAAGCTGCAGACCCATCTTGTGCATGAGCGGCGCAAATGTGCCCCCCAGCTTTAGCGTGGCCGAGGTAGCGATGATGGCGTGTTCGCTCCATAATCGATTCGCGAGCTTTCCGGCCACATCCAGCGGAGCGGTGTAGAGCCGGGGTTCCTGGTCCGCATCGCGTCCCCGACTCAGCCACAGAATCGTTTCACCGTTCGCGACCGATTCCGGGGTCATCGTCTCAAGCGTATCTAACAGGCTGGTCAGAATGGCTTTCGCGACGGCAGTCCTCGCGGCGTCCGCTGTTTTTTCGCCGTCTGAACCCGCATCGGCCCCGCCCTTCGCGCTCAACTCCGTCAGGGCGGCTTTCAAAGGCGACAGGGACAGCAACCGGCATTCCGCCACCGCCTCAGGCATTTGTGTGAAACGGCCATCTTCCAGATTCTGTAGTGCCACACCCAGTGAGATAGCTTGCTGGGCGAGTTCCTCGCTACCGGAAACCCCCAAGCTACCAGCCGCTTTGGCACAATTTGCCAACATATTGGCGCTGAACTCAGTAGACGCCTGAGAACGCACCCTTTCAGCCAGTTCATGAGCCTCATCAATGATGATGGCCTCACACTGGGGCAACGGATTCTGTTTCCCGGCGGCTTCTAGCCCAATCATGGCGTGGTTTGTCACTACCACCTGCGCCTGCGCTGCCTTGTCGCGAGCCGAGACCTGGAAGCACTCGGAACGGAACGGGCATTTTTCCCCGACACACTCCAAGCTGGAGAGGGAAACTTGCCGCCAAGCCCGAGAGCCGATACCGCGCGGGGCTTCGTCCCGATCCCCGGTCGGAGTTTCTCGAGCCCACTCGTAGAGTTTCTTCGTTTCCGCAGCAAATCCCCGCATTTTCCGCGCGGCTTTCACCCCCTGTCCCGATACGGCCTCGCCACTCCCGTCAGCTGCGGGACTCAGGGAATCTTCCATAGCGGAGAACAAATCGTCCTCGCTACCTTCGTAACCGCCGTTCAATTTGTGCAGGCAGACGTAGTTTTGCCAGCCTTTGAGAACCTCCACGCGCAGCTCGGAACCGGTCACGTTTTTCACCGCTTCCACCGCCAGGGGGGCATCCTTTGTGATGATTTGGTTTTGTAGAGCCAAAGTTGCGGTTGAAATGACCACTCGGGCGTCCTCGTGCAGGCAATACAGCAGCGCCGGCAGTAAGTATCCCAAGGATTTCCCGGTTCCAGTCCCCGCCTGAACTGCTAATTTGCCATCTGAGTGCAACGTCTGTTCCACCGCTGCCGCCATTGCCACCTGACCGGGGCGCTCGCTGCCGCCCAATAAAGAAACCGCCTCAGTCAGGACCTTCTGCAGCTCTGAACCGGGAACATAGTCCGCAAAAGCGCCCGCCCCAGCAGCAGGTTTGACCGCGGCGCTATCATCAATCGTTTGTGACACTGTCGGCCCCCTCGCCCGTTTCATGATTATCTTCCATAGCCTGATCAAGCAGTTTTGCCCCCAAAGCCGGGGGTACCCAGGCATCTACAAACGTGCCGTCCTCACGATTCTGGCGGGTCAAGAGTTTGCCGTCACGATAAATCCGTTCCAGCAGACCCGTGTTTTCCCACTTCACCACGACTCGAACCCGCTGCCCCGGCCAGGGCAGACGGTCGGCAATAGCATCCTGCAGAGCGGCAATGCCTTCCCCAGTTCGGGCCGAAACGTAGTATGCCTCCGGTAGGGAATGACGCAGCAGCGCAAGGGCGGGAGCCGTAGCCTGATCGATTTTGTTTACCACCATCATGACCGGGACATCCTCGATGCCCTCCACAGCCTCCAGGGTGGCATCCACCGCCGCGATTTGAGCCAGCGGGTTGGGGTTGGAACCATCCACAACGTGCAAAATCAAATCAGCCATAGCGGTTTCTTCCAAAGTGGAACGAAAAGCCTCCACCAGTTCAGTAGGCAGGCGCCGCACGAACCCAACCGTATCTGTCAGGGTGTATTCCCGCCCTTGAGGAGTATGAGTCCGGCGCACACTGGGGTCAAGGGTGGCAAACAGGGCATCATGCACCAGCAGATTGGCCCCCGCCAGCCGATTCAATAGCGAGGACTTGCCGGCGTTGGTATATCCCACAATCGCCACCGCTGGGATCTCCCCAGCTCTACGACTGGCTCGTTTCGCCTCACGAGTTGGAGCCAAAGATTTTATGGTGCGCCGCAGCCGAGCCATCCGGGAACGAATCCGGCGCCGATCGAGTTCAATCTTGGTTTCACCCGGTCCGCGTGCGCCGATACCCTCACCGGCGGCAGCACGCCCCCCGGCTTGGCGGCTCATCGATTCGCCCCAGCCACGCAGTCGCGGCAGCAGGTATTCCAACTGAGCCAGTTCCACTTGGGCTTTGCCTTCTCGCGAAGTGGCATGCTGGGCAAAAATATCCAAAATGAGGGCGGTACGGTCTATGACCTTGACTTTTACTACGTCCTCAAGGGCGCGACGTTGACTGGGAGCTAACTCATCATCGACGATGACCGTATCCGCCCCCAGAGCGGCAACCTGAGCTTGCAGTTCACGGGCTTTGCCCCGCCCCAGGAAAGTCGCTACGTCCGGTTTCTCGCGCCGCTGCAGCAGCCCGGCCAGCACGACGGCTCCCGCCGTTTTCGCTAGGGCAGCAAGCTCTTGTAGTGACAATTCGGCCTCGTCCCGGTCGGCAGCGAAAATTCCCACCAAAATGACCTTTTCCAACCGCACTTCACGGTACTCAACCTCACTGATGTCCTGCAGCTCGGAACCGATGGATTCCACCCGCCCCAAGGCATAGCGATCGGCCCACCGCTGGGCTTGTTCGGCAGCATCGTGTTGAGACCGGGGCGGATTGTCAGGCACAGGTTCCTCTCCCGTTGGCGGCGCAACGGCAGCAACGGGCGAAAGGACACCCAAGTTCGGGCAATCCTCCGTGTTTTCCTGCAAGTTACGTTCCTTCCGCCTAGAATTTAGGGTATCTCCCAGCCCATGCAAGTAAAGGTTTGAGCTTTGGTTTTAAAGGATACAACGGACCCCGGAGACAAAAATTCTAATGCTCCGTCTGAGCGGCGTGTGTCCCCGTTTGGCCAGTCGCTTCCCCGCACGGCCCCCGTTCCCAGTCCTACCGATGAACGCCTCAAGAATCGCCACAAGGCCCTGTACAACGTGCCTGACTGGCGCTCTGAAGAAGAAATCATCCTCGAAGCAGCCGAACTCGATTCCACCATTATGGTTCCCGAACAACTGCGCCGAGACAAGTCGAAAGTCATTGATTCCGAGCCCGAGAGAACCACCGCTAATCCCTCACAACCCGTCGAAATCGAAGCTCCGGCGCAACCTGCCGCCGAAAATGCCGCTTTATCAGCGACTACGGAAACGACCGGGGACGAAACGGTCTATCCTCAGCCCGGAACCCCGGCCTCCAGCAATCCAGCAGCGCCCCCAGGGATGAAAACGAGGAAAACCGCTGATGCAACCGACACCTCTTCTGCCGACCGCCCAAAAACGGCACAAAAACCGATTATTCAGGGTCATTCGCAGCTCATTTCGCAGCACGTGGAGCGCCGAGCCCCGTCAAACCGTCCCGTGGGACCGGCCGACCCGCACTCGCCTGTTGAAATCGCCAATCTCGTAGTAAGACTGCTGGCAAACCTGCTGGTGCTGACGATTCCCACCCTGTGCGTGCTGCTGCTCTCTGGCTGGGGTCCGCAGGAAATCGCCATTATTTTTGAAGACTTTTGGCCCTACCTCGGTCTGTCATTGCTGGTCACAGTAGTCCTCGTCGTTTTGGACGAAGCGGTACAAACCGTGGCGCTCCACGTAAAAGTTCCGCAACTGTTGGAGTGGATGATTGAGTTCGTGCTTTCTGCCCTAGGCGCCGGCGTTTGCTTATTTTTCTTTACGCACAGCATTTTGGGAGCGTTCCTGCTGGGACTGATTGTCAGTGTGCTCACTTCGTTAATCAGTCACGTGGTCGCTAAACTTTTCTGAGACAAGTTAGGAGACCAGTTGAGTCCGCAGCCTGCCGGCGAGCACTATTTCGCAGCCACTCCCCATTCCGAGAGCTCCACTCGGGAGTTGACCGTTTCTATAGCCGGTCGTGATTTTCGTGTCACGACGGCTCACGGGGTTTTTTCTGGTCACGGTTTGGACAAGGGCACTGAGGTGTTATTGCGTAAAGTTCCCTCCCTGCCCTCCTCGTCAGAGTTGGGGGGGGCAGGAGTTTTGGTCGATGTGGGCTGCGGATGGGGGCCGTTGGCGCTGACTCTAGCCGCCGAGCGACCCTCCGCCCAGGTCTACGCCGTGGACGTAAACACCCGCGCCCTGGAGCTGACCAGTGCAAACGCAGCCGCTAACGGTCTGCCTAATATTCAGGCACTGAGCGAAGCTGAGGCTTTTGCGACCCTGGGGCCAAACTCTGTGGATGTCATTTGGTCCAACCCGCCGGTACGGGTGGGCAAAGCGGCGCTGCACGCGATGTGGGAGGCCTGGCGAACCCGTTTAAAGCCGGAGGGAGTCGCTTACCTCGTGATGGGACGCAACCTGGGATCCGATCCGTTCCTGGCATATCTAAATGAGCACGGCTGGGACGGCGAAAAAATCGCCTCCTCGAAAGGATTTCGGGTGCTGCAGCTACGCCGGGGCGCCGCTTGAGGGCGCCCCCGGACATTCTGGACAGATGAAAACCGCGGGTTTTCGACCATGCTGCGAGCGTCACCGACAAAAAACGACCAAATTCCTTGTGAACAGTGCCATTACGGGTAGCTGAATTATTCGGCCCCCCGTTTTCACCCAAAGCACGAGCCCGCCCCGTAACATTAAATTATGCCGCAGTTGACTGCTCAACGTCCGCGGGTGGTGACACTGGAACGCGTCTGCGAAGCCCTCGATGGTGCTTCTCGCAGCTATGTTGTGGACGTTTACGACTCTAGGCGCACGGTGATGATGCCTGGCGCAACCGCCACCAGTTACATTGACTTGGTGACGGGGGTCTTGCGCATGCGCTCGGTCTGGCGCGCCACGGTTTCCGTCCACGAACGCTCTCGGCTGCTGCCCTACGTCCTGCACCACAATCGCGAGGCTGTCGGTCCAAGAGTGGTGACTTATCTGCACGGCAATCACTATCATCTCTGTGCCCAGACGAATGCCCAGGTCACTGTTGGTATGGGCGACCAGCAGTTGGAAGCCCATCTGTTGCTGGCTTTGATTATGGCTGAACGGTTCTTTTCCAGCGTAGAAGCCGATTTTCCCTGTGAGCTAGACGCGGAAACGGACTTTTCCCATCATGACCTGCTTCCCAAACAGCACATCGTCCAGATTGTTCCAGGGTTTTCGGATAATGCGCTCACCGCGCCGGTCAGTGTAGAGTCGGTTGCCCAGGCCGCAGACCGACTCAACCTGCGAGTATATCGTGACGGCACGGTACTGCGCCTGCGTGATTCAGACGACTTGATGGTTCTGCGGCTATTCGGAGAAGACACCTGGCTATCCACCTCTATGCTGGTCGAGCTGGGACAGCCGTTTCCTGCCGAAAGTTTGTTTGATGCCATCAATGAGTTAAATACGTTCAACACCTTGGGTGTAACTTCGGTTCTGGGGATGCGGACTCAGCCCTACCTGCGTTTTGATTACCTGGTTTCCGTGGGTGAAGGTCTGAGCGAACGTCAGTTAGACACGGAAATCGTGGCGGGATTGTCAGTGACCCAGAATCTGGCTGCGAGCCTGCGCAAAAAAGCTCCGACCCTGTTCCTCTAAGCCGGTGTGACTCCAGGCGACTTCCACTGCTCGTTTGTCACGGCGGAACCACTTGATTTGTCGCCGGGACAGCTGCCGGGTCGCCAAAGCGGTGGCCGCGATACCGTCCTCTACCGTCATCTCACCGCGCAGCACCGCCAGCGCTTGGCTGTATCCGGTGGCCTTTTGCGCGGTAATACCCAAGGGGTGAGCCCGGTCGGCAGCGAGTTGTGCCGTTTCCTCAAGTAGTCCTTGGCTAAACATTTCGCGTGAACGGGCATTGATGCGTTCGTCCAGTTCATCAAGGTTTCGCGTCAGGTAAAACACGTGGGTGTCAGGCTGCCAGTATTCCCCGCGGGGCAAAGTCGAGGAAAATGGGCGACCGGTAATTTCCATGACTTCCAAGGCTCTGACCAGGCGACGCGCGTTCATCGGCTCGATGGTTTCTGCCGCTTTCGGGTCTTTGCGCTGCAAGATTGCGTGCAGTTGTGCCGCTCCGAGTTGCTCCGCCTGTGCCTCCCACCGGGCGCGAACCGCGGGGTCGGTGGGCGGGAATTCCAACACATCCAGCATCGCCCGCACGTACAGCCCGCTACCCCCAACTACCAGGGGGAAAGCGCCACGTGTTTGAATCGCCTCCACGTCAGAACGGGCATGTTTCTGATACGCCGCCACCGAGGCTTCTGCATCGGGCCACAGCACGTCTATCTGATGGTGCGGAATCCCGTGGCGTTGGGATTCCGGGGTTTTCGCGGTACCCACATCCATGCCCCGATAAAGCTGGAAAGCGTCCGCGCTGATAATCTCTACCCCGCCCGGAAACCTGGCGTTAAGCTCCGGGTCGCGGGACACTCTCTGCGCGAAGTCCAGCCCCAGGTTGCTTTTTCCCGTAGCGGTCGGCCCCACAATCGCAACAATCACGGTTTAGTCCCTATTTCGTTGGTCCCGGCTTGAGTCCGGGCATTCCCAAGAGGGTGCCGCGAGGCTTTTCGAGGTGCGCTACTTCCCACAGGTCGCCGGCGCGAGTGGGGCGAACGGTGAATACGCCGCCCGGAGTAAGGGCGGAATCCGCCACGAGGTGGTGCGGCGCACCGTGGGTCACCGCCACTGTCACGAAGTCTCCGGGGCGAATTTTAGTGCCTTGGGGAACCGCAAAGTGAACCAAACGATTATCCCGGGCACGTCCGCTCATTCGCGCGGTGGCTTCGTCTTTACGGCCGCCCGCGGTGACCAGGACTTCCACCGTCTGCCCCTCTAACTTTTCGTTTTCCTCCAAAGTGATTGTTTCTTGTAGTTCCAAGAGTCTTTGGTAGCGCTGCGCCACGACTTCCGGGTCCACCTGGTCATCTCGATCGGCGGCGGGAGTTCCGGGGCGGCGGGAATAAATGAACGTGAACGCGGCTTGGAACCGAGCTTCGCGCAGAACGTCTAGGGTCTCTTGGAAGTCAGCCTCAGTTTCGCCGGGAAATCCGACAATAACATCGGTGGTGATGGCGGCTTCGGGGATGGCGCTCCTGACCTCCTCAAGAATCTTTAAGAACCGTTCGGACCGGTACGACCTGCGCATCTGCCGCAAAATCCGGTCCGAGCCAGATTGCAGCGGAAAATGCAACGAAGGCATCACCGTCGGAGTCTGTGCCATGGCGGCGATGACATCCTCGGTAAAGGCCGCGGGGTGGGGCGAAGTGAAACGTAAGCGTTCCAGTCCCGGCGTTTTTCCTACAGCTCGCAGCAAATCGGCAAAAGCGCCGCGCCTTCCGAAGCTCATTCCGTAGCTGTTCACGTTTTGCCCCAGCAAGGTAACTTCCACAGCTCCCGCGTCCACTACCGCCTGCACCTCCGCCAGAATGTCGGCGGGATTCCGGTCCCGTTCCCGACCCCGCAGGGAAGGCACGATACAAAACGTGCAGGTGTTGTTGCACCCCACAGAGATGGATACCCAGGCTGAAGCCGGGGATTGCCGGTGCGCCGGCAGGACGGAGGGAAAGACTTTCAGGCTTTCCTCGATTTCCACCGCCGCTTCTTGGTTGTGTTCGGCACGCTTCAACAACACCGGGAGGGCGTCGATATTATGCGTCCCGAACACTGCGTCTACCCACGGAGCCCGGTCGAGGATTTTCGAGCCTTCCTGCTGGGCGAAGCATCCTCCCACGGCAATCATCATTCCGGGGCGATTTCGTTTCACATCTGCCAGCTGCCCCAAATGGCCGTAGAGTTTTGTTCCGGCAGCCTCACGCACCGAACAGGTATTCAAAACCACCAGGTCAGCCCCGCCATCTCCGGCGTTGGTTGCTCGCGCAGCTTTTTGCGGAACCTCCTCAACCGGCACCCAACCGGCAGCGTCAAGCAAGCCAGCCATGCGTTCGGAGTCGTGTTCGTTCATCTGGCAGCCAAGCGTTTTCACCAGGTAAGTTCGCGGAGTATCCATCACCGGCTCATTTTATGTCATGCCGCTAATGCCGTCACTTTCGCCACCTAAAGCCAACCGCCGCGACTGGACGCTGCGTCCGGGATTCTCAGCACAAGTGAGACACCAGCAACTCCAAAGCCGCCCGCACAAATGACGCGCGAACTTCTGGGCGAGTGCCTGGCTGGTTGACCTCCCGCACTTCTGTGCCTTGCGCAGTGGCTAGGCTGACATATCCTTTCCCCGGCGCCACGCCTTCATCCGGGCCAGGACCCGCAACTCCGGTGGTAGCCAACGCATAATCCGAGTGAAACATCTCTCGTGCCGCAGTGCTCATCTGTACCGCAACCTGAGGGTCGTAGGCAGTGTTCGTTTGCAGCAGCTGTGGATTCACTCCCAGCACCGCGGTTTTCACCGCATCGGAATACGTCACGATTCCGCCGCGAAATGTTTGGGAAGCCCCGGGGATTCTGACGAAAGCATCTGCCAGCAGCCCCCCGGTCAGCGATTCCGCACACGAAATCGATCGTCCCTGCTCACTGAGTTTCTCCAGCGCTTTGGTGGCTAATTCATCAGCCGATACGGCGTCACTCATCGGTTCTTCCATCCTCGGTTCGTCCCCACGCTAGCTTTGGCCGTCCAGTTTCAGTTCCTCCATCACGATATTGACTACGGTGGTGGCCAAAGCTGAGGAAAACCCGCGTGTCGCTACATAGCGCCACAGCTTGGCTTTCAATTTGCGACAATCGTCAAAGTTGCTCAAATCCAAGCCCCGCCGTGCCGCCGCAAGTTTGCTCTCCAGCAGAGTTCGGGCGTTTTCCGTTTCCCAGTCTGGATTCTCAGCATCGAGGGCCGCTAGACCCGCGGATATGGACTGGGTATCCAACCCACGCTTTTCCATATCCGCAGCCAACTTGGCTCGTGACATTCCGGGGCGCTGGCAGCGCTGACGCAAAAACTCCACGGTGTAGTCCCGGTCATTCAGCCAGCCGCGAGCGGCGAAAGCCGCCACCACATCATCGACAGCCGCGTCACCGAATCCCTTTTCAGCCAGGTAGTCACGCATCTGAGACTCAGTAACAGCCCGCCGATCCAGCAGGGACAAACCAGCTTCCGCGGCGGCATCCGTCGCCGCATCCACTACTCGCAAACTCATGAGGCTTTTTGAACCTTCTTGGCGGACGTATCCTCATCTGCGGAATCGTCATCCATCACGACAGCGAGTTTCGTGCCCTCGCCAGTCTCTGGCTGCGCTGCCGCGTTCGGGTCCTCACGCACACCCAAAGCGATGAGAATCTTATCTTCGATTTCGGCGCTGAGCTCGGGGTTATCCACCAAGAACTTCCGCACGTTCTCTTTGCCCTGGCCCAACTGCATTTCGCCGTAGGTAAACCAAGAACCTGACTTCGTCACGATCCCCGCTTCCACACCAAGGTCGATGAGGCCGCCCTCTCGGGAAATGCCCTGACCGTACATGATGTCGAATTCCGCCTGCCGGAAAGGCGGCGCCATCTTATTCTTAACGACCTTGGCACGAGTTCGGTTACCGACGGCTTCCCCGTTTTCTTTCAACGTCTCAATCCGGCGCACGTCAATGCGCACCGAAGCGTAGAACTTCAACGCTTTGCCGCCGGTCGTGGTTTCGGGAGAGCCAAAGAACACCCCAATCTTTTCGCGCAGTTGGTTAATAAAGATTGCGGTGGTGCCGGTGGCGGACAGCGCTCCGGTAATCTTTCGTAGCGCTTGGCTCATCAACCGAGCCTGCAAACCCACGTGGGAATCCCCCATGTCACCTTCGATTTCAGCCTTCGGTACCAGAGCCGCAACCGAGTCAATAACGATGATGTCCAGGCCGCCGCTGCGAATCAACATATCCGCAATCTCTAGCGCCTGTTCTCCGGTATCGGGCTGGCTGACCAGCAGATTGTCAATATCAACGCCAAGTTTCTGTGCGTAAACCGGATCGAGAGCATGTTCCGCGTCGATGAAAGCCGCGTTCCCGCCCTGTTTCTGAGCGTTCGCCACCGCGTGCAGAGCCACGGTGGTCTTACCGGAAGATTCTGGACCGTAAATCTCAATAATGCGACCCCGTGGGAGTCCCCCAATCCCCAAAGCCACGTCCAGGGCTACTGACCCTGTAGGAATGACCGAAACATTCGTGTTCACGGCCGAGTCGCCCAACCGCATCACGGAACCTTTGCCAAACTGCTTATCAATCTGACCTAGCGCAGTTTGCAGCGCTTTCGCGCGTTCGTCTTTTGCCATTGCGTATTCCTTTCATCTGCGCGGCTCTCCGCCGCCCCAATAGTTCGGGTGTCATTGTTGAGCTCCTCTCCGAAGCTCTCAAGATGAACTTACGCCCCACCCCGGAAGCGAAAAATCGAAAGTTTCTCTACCTGTGGAAAAGTCCTTTTTCGACTCATCTGTGGAAAACCCTATATCGAACATGCGTTCGAATCATCCGACACGCCGATCGTCCACAAAAATTCCCCACTACACCCGCTTTTGCAGACCCCACCCCCTGCCTCACCTCAACATGTTGAACTGGCAATATCCCCCGCAAACCCGAACTTTTGACGATTCTTTTACTAAAAGTACCTGTGTGAGAAACCTCACACAGCATGCGATTCCCTAAAGTTCTTAAACCAATTGCCGATATGGAGGCTGTCGCTAGGAAGGCGACAGGAGTCTATGAGCCACGGAGGGCGAAATGGCCACTATGCTTGCCATGCGTAATTTCGGGATGCGTAATCTGTACGTTCCCGGAATGGCTCAGCGTGCCGCAATTCGCTCTTTTGCCAAGGAAAACGGCACCCTCACTGATGAGAACAAGAAAGCTCTGGACGCCCTGGACAGGTTTGAGATGGATCAGGCGCGCGTTCGCGCGATGGCAAAGCAAAACAAAGCGAAATCAAAGAGTCTAGGCCCCTTAGGCGGGACTGGTTCCTCGATTGGTTTTGCCTCTGATTCCGCGCACGCAAAACGTTTAGCACGCAGCTATGAGGCCGATGCGGTGGCATATACAATGCGGGCTCGCGCCGCCGTGGATATGGGCGATGAAGAAGCCGCGCGGAGCTATGAAGCCAAGGCTCGCCAGGCCGTGAGTGACGCCAACAAGATGTATGCCAAGGCCGCTGAGCTGGGCCGACAAGAAGCCGAGAAGCGCAAGGAAAAAATCGAACGAGAAGGCCGGGAACGAATCGAGCGGCGCAAGGCGATGGAAAAAGCCCGCGAAGCTGCCGCCGAAGCGAAGCGCAAGCGTCTGGAAATCGCGCAAAAGAAAGTCTCAGAAGGCTGGATGCACCTGCGCGAAGCTGATAAGGCCACTCAAAAACGCAAGAAAGCGGAAGCTGAGATGTGGGCTAAGCGCATCGAAGAAAGCCAGTTCTGGATTCATCAGATGCACCTGGTCCAGATGGGTGAACACCCTGACCAAGCCATCGCTCAGGCTCAGATTCAAGCGTTCAGAGATGCGTCGACCTCTGTCACCGAGGTAGCTCCGGACTATACCCCGACGTCTGCTCCCGCCGAGCCCGTGGTGGCTTAGGTTCCCACGTTATTTTCCACTACCGCACCAGGGTTGGGGGGCGTGCCTTTCGGTTTCGATACCGTTTTGAAGTACGTCTCGACAGTTCAGGAGAGGCCCTGTTCCCGCTTTGACCAGGTGGTTTGGCTGCGCACTGCTCCAACAGCCCAGCAAATCAGGAATATCAGGAAAGAAATTGTGGTGATATAGGGCGAAATCGGCAATCCGGGTCCGAGAGAGAGCAGAATACCGCCCTCGGCGGCTATGAGCGCAAACAGCACCGCCCAGGCGTGCTGACGTAAGGGATTGGCAGAAATGCGAGCAGCCGCCGCTCCCGGAGTAATCAGCAACGACAAAACCAGCAGCGCGCCCACCATCTGCACTGCCAGCGCCACAACCAAACCGAGGATAAGCATGAACCACAAATTCATCACTCGTGGGGAGACCCCTTTGGACAGCGCCACCACCGGATCGACCGCAGCGTAATACAGTCGACGCCCAAACAGGGCTATGGCAGCCAAAACCATCGCTCCGACCACGGCAAACACGGCCAGTTGGTTCTCATCAACAGAGACAATTTGACCCGTCAACAGGCCGAATTTGTTGGCGGAACGCCCTTTGTAAAGCGCCAGGAACAGCACCCCGATACCCAAGCCGAACGGCAGCAGCACGCCGATGAGAGCATTTGTACCCCAGCGCCGCGTGTAGGTCGCGGACATCAATAGCGCCGCCACGATTGATCCCGCGATGGCTCCGCCGGTAACGCTGGCCCCGAGAAACAACGCCACCGATGCTCCTGCGAAAGACAGTTCGGACGTTCCGTGAACCGCAAAAGCCGCGTCCCGCAGCTGCACCAGCGGGCTTAGAATCCCTGAAACGACAGCCAGAATTGCCGCGGCGACCAGTGATTCCCGAACCAGCGGTACCAGTTGCCAAAAATCCTGGAAGTTGATGATTGCCTCCATTAGTGTCCCGCCTCCTTGGGATTGTGCGGTGACTCTGCTGATTCAAAATGGCTGGCGTGATGGTGACCGTGCAGGGCTTCCTCCACAAAGCCGGATTCGGACCCGTTCTGGGCTCCCACCACGAAATACGTTCCTCCCAGGTTCACGACACGGACTTCCTCGCCATAGAGAGCTGACAATGTTTCGCTGGACATGACTTCTGACACCGAACCCACCGCGGCCCGTCCGAGGGCAATATACACCACGGTGTCCAGCAGTTTATCCACGGAGTTTAACTCGTGCGTCACCAGCAGGATGGCGGTGCCCTGCGCTGCCAGATTGCCAAAAATCTTAACAATGTCGGTTTGGTGCTTGAGGTCGAGGGACGCCAACGGTTCGTCGACCAGCAGTAAATCGGGACGTTGCACAATGGCCGCCGCGATACGTAAACGCTGCAGCTCTCCCCCGGACAGTCCGCTAATCGGCGTATCTGCGTAACTCTGCGCCCCCACTAGAGCTATCGCGCGTTCGACCTTTTCGCGCGCCCCGGGGGAAGTCCAAAACCCCAGTTTCGCTCCGTCAAGCCCCAGGTAGACCACGTCTCGTCCGCGAATCTGCACAGATTTCGGGAAACGCCCGTGTTGAGGAAGGTAAGAAATTTTTGCCGAGTCCCGTCGAAAAATGGTTCCCGCGGCGGGTTTCACGTCACCGAGTACCGACTTTAACAGGGTCGTTTTTCCGGCTCCGTTTTGTCCCAGGATTCCCACGACTTGTCCCGGTTCGACCCGCAGGTTCAAGCCGGAAAATACCTGTCGTGTCCCATATTTCAATGCCAGGTCCCGCATCTCCAACAGCGGTTCTTCGCTCATCTGATTCCTTCCCCAGTCCCCCAGTTCACTTCCTGGTTTCATCTACCTTAACGGATTATGTCCGGGCTCCAGGAGCTGCGCTCTAATCTGAAGCCCGGACTTTTATATACCCTAATCCTGTATTATTTCAAAGCCTTATCTATCTGGTCTAAGGCAGTGCCAATCCAGCTGACATAGTCGCTGGCCCCCGCCAAGGTCTCGGTCAGTGTCACCACCGGAATGCCTTTAGTCTCAGCGGCATCCTGCAGTGCCTGAGACACCGGGTCTTCCGTCTGGGAGTTAACCAGCAGCACGTCAACTTTCCCCTCCGTAATCAGAGCCTTGGTGTCAGCCTGCGTCTTTACGCTGGGCCCGGATTCCGTTTCGGACTGTTCCACGTATTCTTCAGGAGTCAGATCATGGATACCGGCGTCCTCCAACAGGTAGTTCGCCAAAGGTTCGGTCGCCAGGGAATGCTTTTCGCCCCGCGCCTTAATGTTCTCTGCCTGCGATTCCAATTCATCCAACTTGCCTTGGAATGCCTTTGCAGCATCCTGGTAAGCCGCAGCATTATCGCCGTCAGTCTGGCTCATCGTATTAGCAACTGCCTTGGCGACTTCGCTCACCGCGTGCAAATCGTAGAACACGTGCTCATTGACGGAGCAATGGTGATGATGGTGCCCCTCATGTCCCTGCTCATGTTCATGCCCATCCTCATGTTCGTGCGCATCCTCATGTTCGTGCGCATCCTCATGTTCGTGCGCATCCTCATGTTCGTGCGCATCCTCATGTTCGTGCGCATCCTCATGTTCATGGCCGTCCTCGTGGTCGTGACCTTCCGCGTCGCCACAGTCAATACCAGCCAACTCCACCGCATTTAGCACAGTGGGTTTGTTGTCCGCTGACTTGGCCAGCTGCAGCGCCCAATCGTCGTAACCCCCGCCGTTCACTATTACCACGGAGGCTTGGTTCACCAGCTTCTTATCTTTCACGCTGGCTTCATAAGAATGCGGATCCAGGTTCGGCTGGTCGATGGACGTAATCACGTCTGCGTTATCTCCCACCACGGCTTTTGCCACGGAAGCCCATACGTCAGTAGAGGCGTACACCGTGGGTTTGTCCGCAGCAGCGTCCCCTGCCGCGTCTTTCTTTTGGGTGTCGTTTGCGGTCGAGCAGGCGGTCATACTCACGGCTAGTGCGGCGGCACCGAACAAGGCGCCGACAGTCTTCAATTTCATATTGTCCTTTCCCCTCAGGGGTTATAGTTTTTGTTCTTATTGCGAATCGTTCTCATTATCACTCAACTGGAAAACGCTGTCAAAACGAGACACAATGTTAGGCTAGGAGCGCGAAAACGGGAGGGAAACTACCAATGACCACAGGTAAATCGACACCCCAAAGCCCCGCTCGGCAGCGCAAAACGCGACAATTAGAAGCGGTACTTTCCGCGGTCAGAGGAATGGCTGATTTTCAATCAGCCGCTGACATCTTTACAAAACTCCAGCTAAACGGCACCCCCGTAGGATTGGCGACTGTTTACCGCAATCTCGCGGCGCTGGCGGAAGACGGCGTCTTGGACACGGTCAAGTCCGCCGATGGCACTACCCTGTATCGAGAGTGCGAGAGTTCCGAACACCATCACCACCTGGTGTGTCGGAGTTGCGGAAAGACCGAAGAGTTCCACCTGAAAGGGCTGGAGGAAACCCTGAATGAAATGGGCCGGGAAATGGGGTTCTCCGCTTTGCGCCACACGGTGGAGCTGACAGGGTTGTGCCCTCAGTGCTCTGCTAAAAAATAATACCCTTTACTGTATATTTCGTTTACTGCAAAATCTGGCCTTTGAGCAGCCCGATTAACCTATCCAGCACCCGCGCGTCTTGACGCAAACCGTTGTGTTCATATTCACTGGTAACCCACAGACGGCAATCTTTTAAGATGCCAGCGGTTTCGGTCGAGAAATTCAAAGGCACGTAGGCATCTTCATAGTAGGCCGCCGCCGCAACCGGTACGTCTGCGCTGGCTAGGCGTTCAGTCGAATAGAGTTGGCTCCATTCATAATTGGCCAGTATGTCGGCAGCTTCACGCAAAGGCCGCAATTCAGATGATTCCTCAAACAGGTCACGAGGCAGATGCTCCCCTGCTAACAGCGTCCCGTCACGTTTCACTTCCCTGGGCATAGTACGGCTAGCCGCCCAGCGTGTTGCCACTCCGTCCGCGTAACAAGACTCGTGCAGGATGGCATAGAGCGGATTGCGCCCCTCAAATGGCAGCATCGCAGCTAAATCATGGCGAAATGCCGGCGAGAACGGATCATTCTCCAGCAGTTCATGCAACTTCATGCCCCCGCCTTGTGCACCCAAGACAATCCCTACGGTACGCCAACGATCCGCACCGACCTTGTCGCCGTTGGGCGTAATAATCTTCCCCTCCCGAGCCAGGTTATAAATCTGGCGCACCCGGTCCCGATCCTCGGGGAACTGGCGATAATAGGTTTCGGATTTATCCATCATAATCCGCCAAGTTTCGGCGTAAACATCTTCAATAGGATGCCCCACGGCCGTCAGCCCGCCGGTCAGAATAGCCCCGGCCAGGCCTTCGGGGTGGGAACTGAGATAGCGCACGGAAGTAAAGCCCCCAAATGACTGCCCCAGCAGCGTCCAGCGCTTCCCACCCAGGTAAGCGCGCAGGGCTTCGGCGTCTCGAACGATCTCATCGGCACGCAAGTGAGTCAGGTATTCTGCCTGTTCAGATGGGGTTAGCCCCGCCAGCGGGCCGAAATCCGGATCTGCCGAAACCGGGGTGGATCGCCCGGTACCGCGCTGATCGAGCATAACAACCTGATAGTCCTCCAGGGCGCGGGGCAGCCAGGTCGGCTGCGGTGAGGGGTACAACGCGGGCCGGGCCGCCTCATGTCCGGGTCCGCCTTGTAGGAACAGCAGGTAGGGTCGCTTTTCCCCGTCCTTACCGGTGACGACTCGTGCGAATATCTCAATCATTCCCGCGGCTGGATTGAGATGATCCAGCGGCACTTGCAAAGTAATCTCACGTAGTTTCAGTCCCGGCAACAGTTTCACTTCATCACTCATGTGTTTCAGCTTAATGCCACCTGCCGGGCTTGGCCTTAGACTTGAAGACATGTTTTGCGAATACTTTGAGGCGCTGGTCTGCCGGTCGTGTCCCCTCATAGGGGTGCCCTACAGCCAGCAGGTGCGGGATAAGGAACGGGCCTCACGCCGAGCTTTGGCCTCTCTGGACCGTCCCTCCTCACGGCGAAATCCCGCTCATCCACCCGCTGCGAAGTCCCATTTCGAGTGGCTGCCAACCTACCGCAGTCCCCAGAAAGAATTTCGTAATAAGGCAAAAATGGTGGTGTCAGGGTCCAAGAAGTCGATTGTGCTCGGACTGGCCCCCACTAAAGATTTTCCCGCTGGCGTCGATCTACAGTCGTGTCCGCTGTATGCACCGGCAATTCGCGCCGCTTTCGCGCCTATCCGGGCTTGGTTGCAGCGCCTCGGAGCTCGCCCCTACAACATCGCTACCTCTAAGGGCGAAGTGAAATACGTGCTGGTCAGCGCCAATCCTGCGGGCGAGTTGATGGTGCGTCTGGTGTTGCGTTCGAAAGCTGCCCTACATCGGATTGAAAATACGTGGTCCGAGCTTCAGGCCGAGTTGCCCCACCTGCGGGTGTTTTCGGTAAACATTCAGCCCGAACACACCACCGTCATTGAAGGCCGGGAGGAAATCATCCTTTCGGAAGAAAAGTTTATTTCGATGCCCGGTATCGGCACGGATTTATGGCTGGCGCCGGGGGCGTTTTTCCAGACGAATACCGCCGCATCTCAGGCTATGTATACGCAAGCTGCCGCTTGGGCGCGCGAACTCCAGCCGGAAACCGCTTGGGATTTGTATTGCGGAGTGGGCGGATTTGCCTTTGCACTGAGTTCCGCCGGGGTTGCGCAGGTGACGGGCGTGGAAGTCGTGGGGCCGGCTATTGATGGCGCGAAAAAGGCCGTGGCCGAAATGGCGGGTGCGACTGCGGCTAGCGCGGTGGGGCAGGGCGTTGAGAAAACCCTTAAGAGCTCCCGCGGTGACGCTGTGGCTAGGCCGCATTTCATTACCGCCGATGCGACTAAGTGGGCTACTAATCAAAAACTTGTACCGCCAGATTTGGTGGTGGTGAACCCGCCGCGGCGCGGACTCGGGCCCGAATTATCCTCCTGGCTGGAGCACTCCGGTATCCCCCACCTCATCTATTCCTCCTGTTTCCAGGAAACCCTAGTGGAGGACCTACGCCGAATGCGTTCCTACCGGATTACTGCAGCCAAACTGGTAGACATGTTCCCGCATACCTCACATGTCGAGACGGTAGTATTGATGTCGAGGAAATCAGGATGAACGGCTTGAAACGCTCAGATTGTTGTCAAATAGTACTGTAACTGTAGTTTCGATGTCCATGGAGGAATAAACCACGAGCGAGGATAAAAGACATGAAGCATAGAATGAATCTTAACGATGCTCCGTTTCGGATGATAAAAAGCGGAGAAAAAACGATAGAGCTTCGCCTGTATGACGAAAAAAGGAGAACGGTCAAAATCGGAGACATGATCGAATTCGTCTTGATGGGAAACTCCTCAGAGCGTTTGACTGCACAGGTGACAGACCTGCATGTGTTTAAGTCTTTTGAAGAGCTTTATCACGAGCTGCCTCTGCTGAAATGCGGCTACACAGCTCAGAATATCGGCACGGCGTCACCGGCTGATATGGACATTCATTATACAAAAGGCGAGCAGCAAAAGTACGGCGTGGTCGGCATTGAGCTTCGCCCTATACAGCCGCTCCAGACAGAGCGGCTGATTCTCCGTCCTTGGACAGAAGCGGATGCGGAAGAGTGTTATAAATACGCAAAAGATCCACGTGTAGGTCCTATTGCCGGATGGCCGGTGCATACAAGTGTGGAAAACAGTCGTCAGGTCATCATGGACGTGCTAATGGTGCCTGAGACTTACGCCATCGCGCTGAAGGAGACAGGACTTCCTGTTGGCAGCATTGGTCTGCATTTTCACAGTGACCTTGCTGAAAAGGATGACGAGGCTGAGCTTGGATATTGGATGGGTGTACCCTACTGGAACCAGGGTCTTGTTACGGAAGCAGCAAGGGAAATGTTGCGCTATGCCTTTGAAGATCTGAAACTTTCCCGGGTGTGGTGTGGCTACTATGATGGCAACGAGAAATCGAAACGTGTGCAGGAGAAGCTTGGATTCAAGTATCAATGGACAACTGAGGAAGTACCTGTGCCGCAGATGGGCGAAATACGTAAGGGACACGTCAACATGATGACGAGAGAGGAATGGGCAGGCCTCATTACGCATGATACGCCGTCTTTGGAAGACCGCTAGAATGGTGTAGATGTTCTTTATGACTATATTGCTATCGATAATCCGGCAATTAAGATGTTTCAAAAGTATACTTTTAACGAAATGGGATGTGCTGAAACAGCAAAAGCCTATGTATGAACAATTATTTAGAATTTGAATTTAAAGGAGTATAGCGATGGAACATGACTGTTGTTTCAGAGATGGAGATAAGTGATTTAGATATAGAGCAGCAGCAATTATAGTCGAAGATAATTGCGTCTTGTTTGCAGGAAATAAAGTCAATGACTATTACTACTCCATAGGCGGAGGAGTTCATTTAGGGGAAACATCTGAGGAGGCCGTAAAAAGGGAAGTATTTGAAGAAACCGGGGTCAAATATGAGGTAGATTATCTTGCGGTGGTACACGAGAATTTCTTTGCTGGAAGTTCCGACTTAAAGGGCTACGACTGCCATGAGATTGCCTTCTATTACATGATGAAACCGAAGGGCAATAAGAATCTTAACAGCCAGAGCGTTACTATGGGCAGCGTAAAAGAGACTATGCACTGGATACCTATTGATGAACTTTATAATTGCAAGTTCGCAGCGCACTTGGACACATACTCTCCAGCGATACTCCTCTTGCCGGCCTACCTCCTGCAATGAGCGTACAGACAGGCTTCTTGATGCATGGTTATCATCAGGGCAGTCTTGATACACCTCGAAACTTTGGTATTACTGTCAAGGCACTCATCGAGCCACGCAATTATCTCTATGGGAGGATAAGCGCCTAACAACTACCCGACATGCCGGCAAATGATTGGACGTAATTCATATGTTGTTTATAGAAGCGACCGTTTTGTGCGCGGTATTGTTCATACTCTGCATTTTAAGAACTGGCACCGATGCTAAAAACTTACAGAACTACAGTTCTTACCCCGATGCGGTGCAAAGCCGGATCCGTGCTATCACGGAATACCAACACCGGTTCAAGGAACAGAATCCTTTTCTAACCTTTACCGCCAATTTTCTTCTCTTCCTAGTCATATTATTTGTTTTCGGGATATTTATCCGCCAGAGCAACTTTGCGCAAAATTTCCTCTCCCTGCTGATTCTCGGACAAACCTTGAACGTTTTCGACCTAATTGTCATTGATTTGTTGTGGTGGCGACGTACCCCGCGCATCAGATTCTCAAAGCTCCCCCAACCCGCTCTCTACCAGGACCCACGAAAGCACATCTCCGCTTTCATCAGGGCGTTCATCATGTACTTTGCCATCGCCCTAATCGATGGCTACCTGCTGACTCTATTTTGAAACCTATACCCTGAACGCCCGTCTAACCTATGGGCGTGATTACCCCTGAACTACTAGCATAGAAACCGTGGTGTCCTCGGATTCGGAGCAACAAAACAATCCTCGCTGGTCGCGGACTATTTCGCGCGGAGCGTTCACGTTTATTGTCCTCATGGGTATCGTGTCCATGTTCTCGGATATGACTCACGAGGGCGCTCGCTCGGTTTTGGGTGAGTATCTGAACCTGACCGGGGCATCGGCAGCAGCCATCGGTTTTGTCTCTGGTTTCGGGGAACTGTGCGGCTACTCGTTGCGCCTGCTCTCAGGTTTTTGGGCAGACAAAACCAATCACTACTGGGGCTTGATTATTTTTGGCTACACGATTCAGGTGTTGGCCATTCCCGCTCTCGCGCTCGTTCCCGACAACGGCTGGATTTTTGCCTGCAGTCTGGTGGTTTTGGAACGCGTGGGCAAAGCCATTAAGAAGCCCGCGAAAAATACCCTAGTCAGCTTTGCGGCGGACGAAATCGGTACTGGTAAAGGTTTCGCACTGCAGGAATTCCTCGACCAACTCGGCGCATTCCTGGGTCCCCTGCTGCTGTTCCTCGTTGGTCTGATTATCGGCACGCAAGACCTGTTCGGGACTTACCGCCTCGGCTTTCTCACCTTGGGTATTCCCGCGCTCCTCACCATCGCGCTCACCATATTAGCCTGGCACTTCTATCCTCATCCCGAAAATTTTGACCAACCCGCCACCTCACCGGAAAACGCCCACGCCCCGACTGACTCGCTCCGGGAACCTTGTGCGCCCGACCCGACCGCCGACACCCCCACCGGCGACACCTTTACGAACGACGCCCCCACAAGCGCGTTACCATCCGTTTCCGCTGTCACCCCCGGTTTTCGTTTCAACCGAACTTTTGCCCTCTATATGGCCGCTATCTGCTTGTTCGCTTTTGGTTTCGCGGACTTCACGCTGATTACTCTGCATGCCGCGAAAACTGCGGCATTCCCGAAAGCGGCATTAGCGCTGCTCTACGCGGGGGCAATGGCGGTCGATGCCATAGCCGCGCTCATTTTTGGAACCTGGTTCGACCGTATTGGCTTGCGGGCACTCATTGTCTCAACCCTCCTGACGGCGCCGTTTTCAGCATTCGTATTCTTAAGCGGCAATCCCTGGTTCATCAGCTTCGGCATCGTGCTGTGGGGGCTGGGGATGGGCGCCCAAGAAAGCATCATGAAAGCCGCGGTAGCCAAAATTATGCCCAAGGATCGGCGCGCCACCGGGTTCGGCATTTTTGAAACCGGCTTCGGAATCGCCTGGTTCCTCGGATCTTGGCTGATAGGAGCCCTCTATGACCTCAATATCCCCGCGATGGTTGCGGTTTCCATCATTTCGCAGCTCGCGGCCGTGGGGTTCTACCTCCTGACCCTGAAAAATTTGCCAACTTTACCTCCGCAATAACCGAAATCGCCCTGTAATAAGCTGTTTTAACGTTAGGCTTAACGCGTGAATATTTCGGATCTGACTCCCGCAACGCAAGGACCACGTCGGTGGCCACGTTCCTGGTCGCCCGGCATTTTTCACGCCAAGAAAGAAACCATTGAACCGCTGGAAATCCCCAGGACCAGGTGGAAATTTGCTCTCCTGCTCACCCAAGTCGGAATTTATGCTTGTTTTTTTGCCCCCATTCAGCTGCTCATCGGCATGCAAGCCTCGATGATAGCTCACGAACAAAAGGAAATTGTGCTTTCCGTAGTTACCGGCTGCGGCGCACTCATGGCGATGATTGCCGCTCCTGTTTTTGGAGCTTTGTCCGACCGGACTTACTCAAAATACGGACGCCGGGCGCCTTGGGTCTTGGGCGGGGTTTTATGTAGAGTTTTCGCGCTCGCAGGCTTGACTTTGTCGTGGTGTCCCGCAGCTTTGGCGGGAACGTGGGTTTTGACCCAGGCGGCGCTAAACGCCGCATTTATCGCTACCAGCGCCATTCCGAACGATTCTGTCAGGATTGAGTACCGCGGCGAAATGGGCGGCTGGTTGGGAGCTGGTCAGACCCTAGGGTCTTTGATTGGGGTGGTATTGGCTGCCCTTTGTACGAACTTCATCAGCAACTACATGGGCATCGTGGCAGCCTACGTCGTCTTAGTGCTGCTACTGACCGTCTGTGTAGCTCCCTACTTGTGGAACGCCAACGACCGTTTCCTCGGTGCCCGCCGCGACCCGATCCCCATCAAACAGTTTTTCCAGCGATTCTGGGTTCCGCCGCGCAAATACCCGGATTTCATCTGGACTTGGCTCTCGCGACTCCTGATGTTCATACCTTTCATGACGATAACGCTTTACCTGCTGTATTACCTCGAAGATGTGCTGCATTACCCGAATCCGACTACAGGTGTCCTGATTTTGTCCACGATTTATGCGGTGCTCACCATGATTGTCGCCTTCATCATCGGTTTTGTCGCCGACTATCTTATGAAGTACCGCTCGCTCATCTTCATTTCCTCAGTCATCATGGGGATTGGCAGCCTCATCCTCGCGTTCTTGCAAACTTGGACCTGGGCGATTTTCGCAGCGGTCTGTATTGGGATTGGCCAAGGTATTTTCATCACGGTGAGCTTTGCAATCACCACCCGAGTCCTTCCTCCCACTGACGATTCCGGTCGTGACCTCGGTGTTTTAAACATTTCCGCGACCCTCCCGCAGGTGTTAGCCCCTATCTTTGGGGTGCCGGTCATTACCCTCATCGCCAGCTATTCCGTGGGTTACACGGTCCTATTTAGCGCTATGGCGGTGATGTTCGTGATTGGCGGGCTGATGATTTATAAGGTGAAATCCGTAGAGTAATCGGGTCTCGTTTCTCAGGCGGCATCGCCGCCAAAACGGAGGAAAATGATGCAGTCGCAAGCCGTGGTGGACAGTTTCGGGGTTCCGCTGCTTCCCCTTGGGGACGCCTTGTCAGGTTCTCCAATCACGAGGATTCCTCAACTGGGTTTCGGTACCTATAAAATTGCTCCCGAAAATGCCCAGGAAATCGTGGAAAACGCGGTGGAAGTGGGGTATCGCCACATTGATACCGCCCAGATGTATGGAAACGAAGCGCAAGTTGGCGCGGCTTTGAAAGCCTCGGGTGTGCCCCGAAAAGATATTTTCTTGACCACTAAACTAAACAATCCCCATCATGAGCCAGATGTCGCCCGCCGCACTTTCGCCGAATCATTGCAGCGCCTGCAAACCGATTACGTGGATTTGTTCCTCATTCACTGGCCAATGCCCGAGGCTTACGGCGGTGACTATCCCGGTTTGTGGCGGGTATTGCAGGAGTTCGTGGCGGATGGGCGAGCCCGTCACGTGGGGGTGTCCAACTTTGAAGTCTCGCATCTGCGGCGACTGCTGACTGAGACGGGAATTTTTCCGCAGGTCAACCAGGTCGAGGTACACCCGTGGTTTGCCAATAACGCGGTGCGGGAATTCACCAAAGCGCACGGAGGGGTCATTGAGGCGTGGTCTCCCCTGGCACGAGGCCGGTTCTTTGACACCCCGGTTTTGATTGAGACCGCCAAACGCCTGGGGCGAACCCCGGCCCAAGTCGTCTTGCGTTGGGCTTTAGAGCGCGGGGACGTGGCCATCCCGAAGTCGAATCATGTTGAGCGGATGCGGGAAAACCTTGCCGTGCTGGAATTTCAACTTGATGCGCCCGCGCGGGCGGCTCTTGATGGTTTGGGTCGGGGCGAGGCAGGCCGCACTGGATCGCACCCCGACCACGTAAACGGTGCAAAATAAACGTTTCCCGAGTCTTTTGACTGGCATCACCAGCGTGTTGCGGTCATCAGTCCCGCGGCTCGCGGTACTTGTGAATCTGGCCCTCACCGGTAACGCCGTCGATAGCGTACACAGAGAGCCAACCGTCCTTTTCCACCCCGGATTCGAGGTCGATGACCCCAGGGTTCACAAAGTTTTCCCGGCTTTCGTTGCGATGCCCGTGCAGTTGGACAATTTCATGGTCCCCCATCTCGGGGAAATTCTTAAACTCGTAGCGCCGCCGGTAGGTGTTGGCACGCGTACCCACTCCAAAAATAAAGTAATCATCAGGTAAATCGCAGTAGCCGGTGCGGCGGATTTCTCGGATGGTTTCGGGATATACCCCGCCGTGGGATACAAAATATTCGCGAGCTCCCGGGCGTTTCTCCGCTCCAGATTTCGTTCCCGGAACTTCGGAAACCGAGGGCGTGGCTGGGGTCCCCCCGACTCGGAAGTCATAGAACGGCACAGTGGAACGATACCAATCTTCGAGTTGTTGGCGGGTCGCTCCAGCTGTCAGCAACTGTTTGACTGATTCTTCGGTGGCGCTCTTGGTGCCTCGTCCTTTCAAGGCGTTCAAAAGGGATTTCTCGTGGTTTCCGGTAATCACCACGTTATCTACGGAACACAGGATTTTCCAAACTTTTCCAGCATCGGGACCGCGGTCAAACAGGTCGCCCACGAAAATCCACTTGGCGTCCGGAGTGCCCAGTTCCGCCACGGCCTGTTCCAAGGCGCCCCCGCAGGACTGCACATCGCCAACCACTCTCACCGGCCGATTGCCCAGGTCAACCTGGCAAGTTTTAAAACAATCCAGCATCTGTGCCGGAGTGATGGTCTGCGGCGGCGGAACGGAATCAAAGCGATCCAAGAATGACTCGATATCAGGAATCCGGTCTCCCCCACGTTTGAGGTTACGGGACAGCAATTCTTCGCGACTAACCTGGGTAAAGTCCACCGCTAAAACGTCGTAGCCGTGCGAATCCGCCAGCGCTTCCCACTGCGAACGAGAGCGAGGCGAGGCATTGACAGCATCGATGATGACCGGAGAGCCTAGAAACATCAGGTTATCAGCTTGTTCTTGCACAATGCGGCGGGTCAAACGCTGCAAATGCTCCCCGGCGATTAAGACCGTGTCACCATCGAGAGCGGGAACATAGCGGGAAAACATGCGACGCACTTCATCAGCGCTGACGGAAAATTCATCGAGTTTATTTTCCTGCACAAACGTCGTTTTGCCGGCCCCCTGCGGGCCGTAAAGTATAAAAAGTTTGCGCATCTCTCCGCCACTTTCGCGTGTTTTCGCCTCGTTCTCTCGGGATTTTAGACAGAATGCCGGAATTCCTCTGACCCCGGCCTCCACCTAGATGAGGCTCCTCTTACCTCCATTTCTATCAGATTCTCAGTGTTTTTTACAAACACTTGACTTCGTGGCGTTTGGAGTATAGACGGAAAGAGCGGTGAACCTCTCACTGTCGGTAGGGCTTACCGCAGTACCCATCTCAGTATTATTTCAGTCTTGTTGCCGCGCTACCCCACATTAACCTAAGGGACAAGACGCCACGAGGGAAAATGAATCGTAAATAGGTCGAAGGGCGGTAATCCGGAAGATTATCGCCCTTCGCTATGAAATTTTCTGAACAGATTTCTAAACGTGCTTGGTCACATTGATTTCCAGCTCCTTACCGCTCGAAGGGTTGACCCTCACGGACACGGCCAGGGTTTCCCCGGCAATGAGCTGCTCGTGAGCCTTCACCCATTCGAGGTTATCGGCGGGCACGCCAAGCGTCAGGTCAATCCGGTCAGCCACGTCCAGGCCCGCGTTCTTACGCGCGTCTTGCACCGCGCGAATCGCATCGCGGGCGTAGCCTTCCGCTTCTAGCTCCTCGGTCACTTCGGTGTCCAGCACCACGAAAGTGCCACTGTCCAGCACATCGGCGACGGTTCCCGGCTCGGCTGCAACCTTTGTCACCAGCCCAAACTGTTCACCCGTGAGGCGCACCGGCTCTCCACCGAGTTCCACCCCATCGAACACCACCGCGTCACCGTCCAAGCGCCACTGACCGGACTTTTGCGCCTGGAACAACGCAGAAGTGAGTTTGCGCACCTCGGGGGCAAAAGCCTTGGGATTGAGCGTCAGTTCCTGGCTTGATTGCAATCCGGACTCGGCAACGCCGAGCACCTCCACGGACTTGACGTTGACCTCGGAGGCAATGAGCGCCGTGTAATCACGCAGGGCCTCCGGATCCGCGGCGACCACCTGGAGGCGGCTCAGCGGCAAACGCACCCGCAGGTTAGCGCCCTTGCGCAAGGCGTGGGCGCACGAGACGACGTCGCGCACCTCGTTCATAGCGTCCACGAGCGCGCCATCGTACACAGCATCGTCCCAGTTCGGGTAGTCCATCAGGTGTACGGAACGCCCCCCGGTCAGCCCCCGCCAGACTTCTTCTGCAATCAAGGGCAGCAACGGAGCCATCGCTCGCATCAGCGCCTCTAACACGGTGTAGAGCACGTCAAAGGCGGCCGGATCCTCGTCCCAAAAACGCTGGCGAGAAATGCGAATGTACCAGTTGTTCAAAACCTCGGTGAACTGGCGGACGTGTTCGCAAGCCTCCGGAATGTGGAAGTTATCCAACTCCGTGCGCAAATCGTGGAACAGCTGGCGCGCGGCGGACAGCAGATAACGGTCCATCATCGGCAGCGCGTTGACACTCGCGGCATCATCCACGTCCACGGGCTTCGCCTCGTAGCCCGCGCCCTGCTGACAGGTGCCGGCATAGAGCGTAAAGAAGTAGTAGGCGTTCCACACCGGCAGAATCGTTTGCCGCACCGTGTCGCGAATACCCTTATCGGTCACAATCAGGTTGCCCCCGCTGACCACTGGGGAACTCATCAGGAACCAACGCATCGCGTCCGCACCGTACTTGTCGAAAACCTCGTTAACATCCGGGTAGTTGCGCAGAGATTTACTCATCTTGCGCCCGTCATCACCCAGGACGATACCGTGCGAGATACAGTTCAAGAACGCCGGCCGGTCAAACAGCGCGGTCGCCAATACGTGCAAGGTATAGAACCAGCCACGGGTCTGACCGATGTACTCCACGATGAAGTCGCCGGGGTAATGCGTCTCGAACCATTCCCGATTTTCAAAGGGATAGTGAACCTGGGCGTAAGGCATGGAGCCGGATTCAAACCAACAGTCCAGCACTTCCGGGACGCGACGCATCGTGGACTTTCCGCTGGGATCATCGGGATTCGGGCGGGTCAGACCGTCAATGAACGGCCGGTGCAGGTTATCAATCTTGACCCCAAAGTCGCGTTCCAGTTCCGCAAAAGAGCCGTAGACGTCAATGCGCGGATAGGCGGGATTGTCCGACTTCCATACCGGAATCGGGGAACCCCAGAAGCGATTACGCGAAATCGACCAGTCGCGCGCCCCGGCCAGCCAGTTACCAAAGATACCGTTCTTGGTATGTTCCGGCGTCCAGGTGATTTGTTGGTTCAACTCCACCATCCGGTCGCGGAATTCGGTGACGCGCACAAACCACGAGGACACTGCCTTGTAGATGAGCGGTTGGCGGCAACGCCAGCAGTGCGGGTAGGAGTGCTCGTAAGAGGCGACTTTCACCAGGCAGGGACGCTGGCGCGCCTCACGGGTCGCCACCGGTCCGGTTTCGTCGCGCAGGTCCGCGATGATGTAGCGGTTTGCCTCAAAAACGTTCTTTCCCGCGTAATCTGGGACTTCCGCGGTGATAACCCCGTTTCCGTCTACTGGCATGACCACCCCGATTTGGTGGGTAGCGCAAACATTCATGTCGTCCTCGCCGAAGGCCGGGGCGAGGTGCACCAGCCCGGTGCCGTCCTCGGTGGACACGAAGTCGGCGCCGATGATGGTCCAGGCTTTCGACCCCGGTCCCACGTGTCCGGGCTGGTCTGCCGTACCATCAGCGATGGCGGCGGCTTTCGCATCTTCAAAGTAATCAAAAATGGGATAGTACGCGAGGCCAACCAGTTCGGAGCCTTTGAAAGGTGCGGATACCTGCGGGTTTTCCCCAAGTTCTTTTTCATAAGCCGCCAAGCGAGCCTGGGCTAGGATGACGGTTTGTCCCTGCAGTTCCCCCTGGGTCGGCGTGACGCGCACGTAGTCGATGTCCTCCCCAACGGCGACCGCTAGGTTGCTGGGCAACGTCCACGGGGTCGTGGTCCAAATCAGCACCATCTCGTCGGTGTCACGCAGACGCAGCCCCACCGTGACTGTTTGGTCGGTGCGGTTTTGATAGATGTCGTCATCCATCTTAAGTTCGTGGTTCGACAGGGGCGTTCCGTCGTGCCAGCAGTAAGGCAGCACCTTAAAGCCTTCGTAGATGAGCCCCTTGTCATACAGGGTCTTAAACGCCCAAATGACCGATTCCATAAAAGTGGGGTCGAGGGTCTTGTAGTCGTTTCCAAAGTCGACCCAGCGCGCCTGGCGCGTCACATATTCTTCCCATTCTTTGGTATATTTCAGCACCGACTCACGACAGGCCTGGTTAAAGGCCTCAATCCCCATTCCGCCCGGGCCTTCGATTTGTTCCTTGTCCTCGATGCCCAGGATGCGTTCCGCTTCCAGCTCGGCGGGCAAGCCGTGAGTGTCCCATCCGAAGCGCCGCTCCACACGGCGTCCCTGCATGGTCTGGTAACGCCCCACGATGTCTTTCACGTAGCCCGTCAACAGGTGGCCATAGTGCGGCAAGCCATTGGCAAAGGGCGGTCCATCATAGAACACGAACTCGTTACTGCCGTCTTGACCAGCGGGACGGGCATCTACAGAAGCCTGGAAAGTATGATCCGCAGCCCAAAATGCCAGGGTTTCAGTTTCAAGGCTCGGAAAATTCGGGCTGGCGTCCAGGGAAGTGTCCCGGTGTTTGGGGTAGAACCCGCGTTTTTTCTCGCTCATCTTCGTCCTTATCGCGAATCGTTCATTCACGAGGACGCCTGCGACACTCTGTCGGTGGGCGCGGTACCACCTCGCTTGCTCACGTGATCATGCAAAAGTCTGGGTGCCGACCAATCGGTGCGGCCAGACTATTGAGTTGGCCAAGTGAGCCGCTCAATACGGCTGTAACGGGCCTGCCCGTCGGAGTCTAATGAGTCGCGTGCACGGCACACAACCGTTCTTTCCGAAGCTCCCCGGCGATATCCGGGCTCAACAGTCCGGACCGGTTCAATGCGGATTCCACTCTATCCAGTTTTTTCTCTGGACTCAAAAAAGTGACTGTTTTGCCTGTGGTTCAAAAAGCCCAACGGTCAGGACGGATTCTTAATCCTGCGGGGTATAGCTCAAAATGTCTCCCGGCTGGCACTCCAAAACTCGGCAGATTTTTTCCAGTGTAGAGAAGCGGATTGCCTTGGCGTGACCATTTTTCAATATCGAGACATTAGCCGCCGTGATGTCCACAGCCTGCGCAAAGTCCTGAACCGACATACCTCGCTGGGCCAGCAACACCGACAGATTTACCGTAATCACTTAGATGACCTCCGCTAATTCTGCCGCATCGTCCAGTGCGGCTTGAAAAATACTCTTAGCCAGGCTGACCAGGGAGAATAGCCCCACTCCCAAAACTATTCCGCCGAGGAATAAAAGTGGCGGCTCCGGTCTGGTTGCCGGTGCAAAAATGCTCATATGCCCACCGGTTATCGCGACGATACCGGGGCCGATAGCAACCATGAGACGCGCCAGATTAATCCATTTCATGGTTTTAGCAGTAAAAAAAGCTCCTTTGCTAACTGCCCTTACCAGCATCATCAACGCCACAATCAGTATCTGCACACAAATGAGCGCCGCTACGGCCGCCAGCGCGTATGGTACGACCAGGTGGCGAACCTCTGGGAATTCCTCCCCCGTTTCCCATGCCGCTAATACGCAAAATAGCTGGAGCAACAACACCCCAGGAAGAGCTGCAATCAAGGCAACTTCCGACAAAATTACGTAAGCTCGAGAAAATTTCATATATCGATTATCGATACTTATATATCGTTTGTCAATAGGTCAGCGTACCTTATGTACATAAAACGCGAGCGTTATTCAAAACGCCGCACCTTTCGCATGCCTACACTATCAGCCCTTGACACCGCCCTCTTGCACGCCGCGGAAGAACATCTTTTGGCTGGCCGCAAAGAGAATAATGATAGGAATCAGCGCAATTACCGTGCCAGCAGCCACCACTCGGGGATTGGTCCCAAAAGATGACTGCAAGTACTGCATGCCAACTGTGAGCGTGTACTTCTTTGGATCAGAAAGAACCACCAACGGCCACAAGAAGTCATCCCATGCTTGGATGAAAGACATCAGAGCAACCACCATCGCCATTCCTCTCACATTGGGCCAGACCACGTAACGCAGTTGCTGTAACGTTGAAGCCCCATCAATCGTGGCAGCGTCTAAAACGGCAGGAGGGATAGAGCGCACTGCCGTAGCCATCAAGAGAACGTTAATCGCAGTAATGGCAGTCGGCAGGAAAACCCCCACCAAGGTGTTAGCCGCACCCAATGCCTTCACCGTCAAATACTGGCTGGTCAGAGTGACTTCTCCGGGCAGCATCAGCGTGGAGAAAAATAAGGCCAACATTAAAACACTAAAACGGAAACGCATGGTGGCCCAAGCAA